>JAJYXA010000304.1 GCA_021791235.1 Pseudomonadota bacterium | reverse complement strand
TGGGTGGATGACAACACCCATTTGCTGGAGGCGGACCATTTCGTCGACGGCGACACCGATTTCGAAATGGGCGGCCTGCATTTCGCCCTGCGCCACGTCGGCCCGGCCCACACCCGGGAGGACCTCGCGATGCTGGTCAGGGAGGATGGCGTGCTCTACGCCGGCGACGTGGTGTTTCGCGGCCGGATTCCGTTTGTCGGCGACGCCGACAGCCGCGCCTGGATCGCCGCGCTCGACAAGCTGATCGCGGTGCACCCGAAAGTGCTCGTCCCCGGCCATGGGGCCCCCTCGCGAACGCCGCGCGCCGACCTCGTGTTCACCCGCGACTATCTACGCTATCTGCGCACCAAGATGGGCGAGGCGGCCCGCAACCTTGTCCCTTTCGATGAAGCCTACGAAAAAACCGATTGGTCGAAGTATCGCGCCATGCCGGCGTTCAACGAAGCCAACCGGGTGAATGCCTACGACCAGTATTTGCGGCTGGAGGCGGAAGGGACGGGCGAATAGGCAGCGCAGCGAAAAATGGAGACACGTTCACCGAGCCGCTCCCTGAAATTGCACCCGGCCTCGCTGTTAGCGGTCAGGCCGCAGCAACCCGATTGGCCAAACCACCTCATAAAGCGCGATAATTCGAATATATAAGAAATCATTAGAAAACTTATCCTCAATGTTTTGCCCTTCCGAAGAACTCCTGCAGAAAAACCAGGCTCTGTCGAACACCTGGCGGCGTTATCTGACGGAACCGAGTTTTGAGAGCTTCGTGGAACTGGCCGTATCCATCAACAGCTTCACCGAATTCCTGATCGACAAGGGCATCACGGCCTTGCACCACGCCAGCCACCAGCTTGAGCAGGTCACGCTCGCGCTGTTCAACAAGGATGTCGGCCACCCGCTGCCGCAGGCCGCGCTGGACGATCTGAGCGAACGCGTGCGCGCGCTGGCACGCATGACCCAGGCCCACGCCTCGGCAACGGCCGGCCTGGCCGAGCACGGCCAGGATCTGCAACACGCCCTGCCCAATGCCGTGCGGATCGGCCAGACCTGGCTGATCGCGCACAACCGGGCTGCTTGGACCGGTCTGGAGGCACAACTCGGCTATTTCGGCATGACGGCTGGATTCATCACCTGGGAACAGGCCTTGCCGGACAGCGCGGGCGTGGCACCCCTGCTGCTGCTCGACATGAGCAGCCTGCCCGAAACCGAGTGGCGAAGCCGGATCCAGGCGTTGCGGCAACGGTTCGAGATGGGCCAGCTGATCTGCCTCGGGGTACGCTCCGATTTCGAGCAGCTGCAGCAGGTGCTGGGCGGCGGCTGCGACAGCTGCCTGCTGGAAGGCACGCCGCCGCATGCCATCATCGAGCACATCATGGAGCTGAACGAGCGGCACGAGCAGGAGGCCTACCGCGTGCTGATCGTGGAGGATTCCAAGACTGCCAGCCACCTCATCCGCCGCACGCTGCAGCAAAACCAGATCGTGTCCGAGATCGTCAACGATCCGCGCCAGACGCTGAACGCGCTCAAGCAGTTCAATCCGGACCTGATCCTGATGGACATGTACATGCCCAACTGCACGGGCGTCGAGGTCGCGCGCATCATCCGTCAGCACAGTGAATTCCTCAGCATGCCCATCGTCTACCTGTCGGGCGAAACCAACGTCGCCCTGCAGGTCGACGCCATGCGGCTGGGCGGCGACCATTTCCTCACCAAGCCGTTCAATCCGGTGTTCCTCAACACCATCATCATGAGCAAGATCGAGCGCTACCGTGCGTTGCGCCGTTCGATGTACCACGACAGCCTGACCGGCCTGCTCAACCACTCCAGCGGCAAGAACACGCTCGACATGGTGCTGTCCGGCGTCGTGCACGAGGGCGGTTTTCTGTCGGTGGTGATGATGGACATCGACCATTTCAAGCAGGTTAACGACACCTACGGCCATCCCGTCGGCGACCAGGTCATCCGCAGCCTGTCGTGGCTGCTCAAGCAGCGCCTGCGCAAGCACGACATTCTCTGCCGCTACGGCGGCGAGGAATTCCTCATCGGCCTGCCGCATACCGACGCCGAACAGGCGTACGGCATCGTGGACCGCATCCGCCGGGACTTCGCGCAAATCCGGCATCCCTACCGTGACACCCATTTTCTTGCGACCGCCAGCGGCGGCATCGCCACCTACCCGCTACATCAAACCGGCGACGCGCTGATCAAGGCCGCGGACGAAGCGCTCTACCAGGCCAAACGCGGCGGCCGCAACCGCATCCACAGCAGCGACGACTAGCCGACGATCAGCTTCAGGCCGATCAGGATGGTCACGATCTCGAACGACCGCTTGATCCACAGATTGCCTTTGCGGATGGCGAGGTGGCTGCCAAGGTAGCCGCCGAGGATCGAGCCCGCCAGCAGTGCCGGCATCCAGCCCCACGCCACGGTGCCGATCACGCCCAGCACCAGCGCGCCGGTGCCGTTCCATACCAGCCCGCACAGAATCAGGGTGTAGGCCACCGCGCGGGTGTAATCGAGGCCAAACCAGCGGATCAGCCAGACGGTCAGAAAGAGCCCGGTACCGCTGGTGATCGAGCCATTGAGAAAGCCGACGACGAAGAGCCCGGCCATGCCCCCAATCAGCCCGGTACCCTGCTGGTTTTTCGGCTGGTGCTCCATGCCGAGCGTGCGTTTGAACACCGAATACAGACCGAGCCCCAGCGTCAGGACACCCAGCGCCAGCGTCGCGATGTGCCCGGGAATATGCAGGATCGTCAGCGCGCCCAGCACCACGCCCGGCAGTCCCGCCCCCAGGATGATCAGCGAGAAACGGCGCTCGAGGTGCGACCCTTTCAGATGCCTGAGCGTGGCACCCAGACCAAGCGCGACGCTGGCGATCTTGTGCGTGGCCAGTGCCACGCCGAAGGGCAGCCCCAGAAAGATCAGGATGGGAAACTGGATCAGGCCGGCGCCGCCACCGGACAGGGCCGAGAAGAAGTTTGCCGTCAGCGAGGCGGCAAACAGGACGAACTGGTCGAGCACGACGGAATCAGAGGGTGACGCCGAGTTCGGCCGGCAGTTTGGCGTACACCAGTTTCAGCCCCGCTTCGGCAATGACTTTCAGCAACTGGTCAGCGATCGCTGCCTCGACGAAAAACTCCACCACCACCGGCAACTCGCCCGCCAGCTCGAAAAAGCCTGCATCGTGACGGCTGTGACGGCCAAACCCGGCCAATGTGCCGAATGCCGAACCGCCCGTAATGCCAAGCCCCTGCGCGGCATCGAGCAACCACTCGTAGGTCAGTTTGCCGTGATGGCGGCTGGCTTCGGACACAAACACCTGCAGGCAGACAACGTTCATTTGAAGAACCTCATCGTATAGAACCCTAGCGCGGTAGCGACGAAGGAACCGGTCATGTGGGTCAGGGCAATCAGGCCGCCGGTCATCCAGAGGCCACGCATCAGCGCGGTGACGACTTCGGCGGAAAACGTGGAAAAGGTGGTGAGGCCGCCGAGCAGGCCTGTGATCATGAACAGCCGAGCTTCCGGCGGCAGACCGGGGTGTTCGGAAAACCACGCGATCGACACGCCGATGACATAGCCGCCGATCAGGTTCGCCGCCAGCGTGCCGAGCGGCATCGCAGGGTAGACCGGGTTCAGCCACAACCCCAGGCCCCAGCGCAACCAGGCGCCGATGGCCGCGCCGAGGCCGATGGCGAGAAAGGCAGTCATGGCTGGCAGGCGGCGGACGGAATCATGCCGCCATTCTAATGCAGCCGCCCCAATTCACATCCGGCCCCTGGCATGCACGCTCCGGGCGTGCCTGGACCCGCGCACCCTCACATCGCCTGCTTGATGATGTCGTTAAGCAGCTTTTCCACGTCGGCCAGCGCTTTCTTCAGCGCAGGATTCCTGGTGGGCCCGGGCTTGCGGTAGGCGATATAGACGCTCTTGTCGTTCGGAACCGTGTACACCGACACGATGTAGGGGCACATCACCATCGCATTCGGATCGGCCTCCATCATCTTGCGGGAAATGGTGGCGCTGCAGAACTCGAACTGTTCGCCGTCGACGTACACCTGCCTGGTCGCGCCGATCTCCGGGCCGGTGCGTGCCAGCATTTCGGCGATCTTGTTGGTGTGATTGATCTTGAGTCCCTTGCCCTCAATCGCGAATTGAAGCGAATCGCGCACATCCTGGAACGTTCCCTGGGTCTTGAACAGGACCGTGTAGGCATCGGCAGCCATCGCAGAAAGCGGCATACACGCGATCGCGCAAACGGCGAGGAATTTTTTCATGGCACTCTCCTAGTATTTCAAACCGTGATTTTCGGCCGCGCGCGGTCGAACCGCAAGGGTCGTTTGCTACACTCGCCGCATGGATACGCAACTCAGGGCAGATGGCCGTTTCTGGCTGACGCTGGACGGCAAGAACTTTCTCGGCCGGGGGCGCGTCGAGCTGCTGCAGCGCATCCGCGAAACCGGCTCCATCTCCAAGGCCGCCAAGACGATGAAGATGAGTTACAAGGCTGCGTGGGACGCGGTGGATGCGATGAATTCGGCCTGGGGCATCCCCCTGGTTGCAAGTGGTCCGGCCGGCAGCCGGCTTACGCCCGATGCCGAGCAACTCATCGCCGCGTATCAAAAAGCCGAAGCACGACACACCGCGTTCATGCAGAAGCTGGCGCAGGACCTGCCCGGTCGAAACGCCTGAACGTGCGGGCCGACAACCGGGCTGGACGCAGGCGTCTTTTCGCATCCGGCTTTCGCAGGAAAAGACCTTATCGGGACGACCCTTCGCCCCGCCGCGCCTTGAGCTTGCGCCACAACGAGGCGCGGTTGATGCCAAGAATCTGCGCCGCCGCCGTCTGATTTCCCTGTACTTCGTCCAGTACCCGGCTGATGTAGGTTTGTTCCTGTTCATCCAGCGTAGGCAGGCGTCCTCCGACCTTGCGGAAGTCGAATCCCACCCGCTTCTGCAGCGTTTCCGGCAGGTGCGCCACGTCGATGGTGTCGCCCTGCGCCATGGCCGTGCCGCGCTCGATCAGGTTCTCCAGTTCGCGGACATTGCCGGGGAACGGGTAATCCACCAGCAGCGCCAGAACCTCGCTGGAAATCCGCGTCACCGGCTTCTTCATCCGGCTCGCGTACTTGAGCAGGAAATGCTGTGCAAGCAGAGGGATGTCGCCTTTCCGCTGCGAGAGCGGCGGGATGTGCAGATTCACCACGTTCAGCCGGAAATAGAGGTCTTCGCGAAAGCTTCCATTCTTTACCGCCTCGCTGACGTCGCGATTGGTGGCCGCCAGCACCCGCACGTCGCACTTCACCGGCCGTGTACCGCCCACCCGTAACACTTCCCTTTCCTGCAGAACGCGCAGCAGCTTGACCTGCATGGACGGCGCCATTTCCGTCACTTCATCGAGAAACAGCGTACCGCCGGAACTCACCTCGATCAGACCCTTCTTCAGCGTGGCAGCGCCGGTAAACGCGCCCTTCTCGTGCCCGAACAGCTCATTCGCCAGCAGTTGCTCGCTGAACGCGCCGCAGTTGATCGCGACGTAGGGACCCGCGGCCCGCGCGCTGTGCTTGTGAAGATATTTTGCGAACAGTTCCTTGCCGGTGCCGCTCTCGCCAGTGATGAGCACACTGCAGTCCGTCGGCGCGATCTGCCGTGCCATCTCCAGCAGCCGCTGCACCTCGACATCCTGGGTGACGATTCCCTCACCGTCCCGATAGCCTTCCACTTCGCGGCGCAATTCGTCGTTCTCGCGGCGCAGTCGGACTTTCTCCAGCGCCTCGGCCACCACTTTGCGCACCTCGTCGAGACGGAACGGTTTGGCAATGTAGTAGAACGCGCCGTGCTTCAGCGCCTGCACGGCGGATTCCGCCGTCGCGTAGCCGGTGATGAAAATGACCTCCGCCTCTGCTTGCAGTTCGCGGCTTTTTTTCAGCACGTCCATGCCGTCCACGCCTTCCATGCGCAGATCGGTGAGGACCACGTCGAAGCGCTGCGATTCGAGCAGCGAGACTGCAGTCGCGCCACTCTGGGTGGCAGTGACCTGGTAGCCCTCTTTCTCCATCACATGCTGGAGATTGCGCAGCGCGATCTCCTCGTCGTCCACAATCAGCAGGCTTGCTTCCATCATTGCGCCCCCTTGTCTTCGTTCGCACTGGTCCCGATCCCTGCACCCTGCCCTTCGCGCGGCAAACGGATGCAGAACGTCGCGCCCTGTCCCGGCGTGCTCTGCACGGCAATGCAGCCGCCATGCTCATCGACGATTTCATACACGACGAACAGCCCCAGCCCCATGCCGTGGCCGACGTCCTTGGTGGTGAAAAACGGATCGAAAATGCGCGGCAGAATGTCCGGTGCGATGCCCGGCCCGTTGTCCGCAATCAGGATTTCCACCATCTCACCTTTCATCTCGCACCCCTCGCCCAATGCGGTGCCTACGGGCGGTTCGCTGGCATGCACGATCTGCGCGGAAATATCGATTCGCCCCTGCGGACCCAGTCCCTCCATGGCATTGCGGATCAGGTTCACGAATACCTGCTGCAGGCGCTGTGCATCGGCCAGTACGCTCAGATCCTCCGGTATGGACAGGCGCACCACCGACTTGGCCGACACTTCGCCGCGCACGAAGCCGACCGTTTGCGCGACCAGTGCCCTCAGCAACACTGGCTCCTTCCGGAATGCCCGTTCGCGGGAAAAATCCAGCAGCGAGCGAACGATGTTGCGCGCCCGTTCCGTCTGCTGGTCGATCTGCGCCAGATAGAGTTTCTGCGTCGCCGCATCGCACTCGCCGACCTCTTCCAGCAGGATCTGGCAGGAGGTCGAAATGTTCGACAGCGGGTTGTTCAATTCATGGGCCACGCCTGACAGCATGGTGCCCAGCGAGGCCAGCCGCTCCGAGCGCATCAGCGATTTTTGCCGCAGGTCCAGCTCCTTCAGCATATGGTTGAAGGCCGTGATGATGGACAGGATCTCGCGATCGTTCGAAGGTGCGGACAGCGTCTCGCGCCGGTTGGCGGAGATCGCCGCCACGCTGGTTTCCATCTCTTTCAGCGGCCTGACGACCCGCAGCGACAGCGCGCGGCCGATGACCACGATCAGCAGCGCCATGCTCAAAATGACGCCCATCAGCAGCGTGCGGAAAGAGGCCAGGGTTGTCTGTATCTGGCGCCGCTCCGAACCCGCCATGTCCTCCGCAATGGCGACCAGCTCCTGCCCCAGGGTACGCACCCGAGGCTCCAGTTCGAGCGGTGGCTGGTCGACGGCAGCGAAGGCCGACATCTGCCGCTGATAGTCGCCGAGCAGCGTGTGCAATTCCCCCAGGCGCGCCTGCGTGGCGATCGCCAGGAAGTCCGCCCGGTTGTCCGTGAGCATGGTCTTGGCAAGCTGGATGTACGCCGCGTTTTCCTCGAGATCGGCGGCCTGATGGTGCAGGAAATAGTTGCGCTCGAAGCGGCGTATCTCCAGCACGGTGTTGAACAGATCGGTGGCCCGCTGCCCGAGGACCACCCGCGCTTCCAGCGTGCGCAACTCCCCCACGAAAAACAGGGAGGCCACCAGAATGATCGCAGCCACCGCGTAATACCCAAGGGTGATTTTTCCCTGCAGGGAATGGCGCTGAAGCGCACCGCGAATAGTAGGGATCATGGATCCGCCCCTCCAGCCGTTCTCGTCGACGCCCTCAGTATAGTTGCAATATGCAACAAATTAAACCGGGTGCAACAGTATCGCGCTTAAACAGATTTTTCATTTTTATTACAGTTACTTAGAAAAACATACCAAGGATTATTCGTTGCATTAAGCAACACACAATCGCTCGAACACCCAAGCAATAAACAATTAATTGCTTTATAAACATAGTGTTATAGACATGGCACGCAATATGCG
This sequence comes from Pseudomonadota bacterium, assembly GCA_021791235.1. The sequence goes on along the minus strand of JAJYXA010000304.1, from coordinate 1,794 downwards.
TTGTTTAAGGCATCAGCAACCATGATCGTGAGACCACCATGAACCTTATGACCAAAATCCTCAACGCCCTGGCCTTCGCGAATGTTGGCAACCAGGGTGAATTCAACACGTTGCTCCGCCAGGTCGATCTGCCGTCTGCATCGGGCCAGAACCAGGCCCAGCGCGGATCGGTGTCCGCAGCGGCCGACACGTCTTCTGCTGCGCCGGGGATCCGGCATGCCCAGGGCGCGTTGTGAGCCCTTCCCCCAGCCGCATGACTGATGAATCGACCAGGAAACCGAGGGAATGGACTTGTTTGCCGAATTTGTAACCGATCTTGTAGCGTTCGTGATCAGCGCAGCATGCGTTGCCACGTATTACCTGTTCCTCAACATGAAGGTGCGGGAAAACCCCACCTATAGTATCCACGGCGTCAACGCCCTGTCGCGCAGGCTGTGGGTTGAACATGTCATGCGCAGCAATTCCGCCAAGGACATCATGGCAGTGCAGACGTTGCGCAACTTCATCATGGCCCCCTCGCTCATGGCCTCCACCGCGGCGCTGCTCATCATCGGCACGCTGACCCTGTCCGGCCAGGCGGAAAACATCTCGCACAGCTGGCACGTCCTGAGCATCGGCGGTTCGCATGCCACCGCATTGTGGATCCTGAAGGTGATGCTGCTGCTGGTGGACTTCATCGTCGCCTTCTTCGCCTTCGCCATGTCCGTTCGACTGGCCAATCATGTGCTGTTCATGGTGAATGTGCCGGAACACGGCACGCATCACGCGCTCTCTCCGCGGGCGGTTGCCCACCGCCTGAATCGCGCCGGCAACATGTTCGCGATCGGCATGCGGGCCTTCTTCTTCGCCATCCCGCTGGTGTTCTGGCTGTTCGGCCCCTACTTCCTGCTGATTTCGTCGGTCGGTCTGGTGCTCGCCCTCTACCGGCTCGACCGCAGCGAATGCCAGGAAGTATGCGAATCCGGATCCGAATCAACCGCGCCGTCACAAAACGCGCCGGTCGTTTCCATGCACGCCAAGTACGCCAAGTAAATTTCCAGCGGCAGGTCGGTTCGGTTCTGCGGATCGCCCTGCCCTGTCCGAGGCGGACCGATCAGGGACGCGTCCTGTAGAACGTCAGCGGCACGCTGCTTTTTGCGACCGCCGGCTTCAGTTTCCCCACCACGTGCATTTCGCACGGCTTGCAATCGAAGCGCAGGGTGAGCTTTTCGCTGCCGTTGATCAGCGTCAGCGGCGCCGCACGCACCGTGCCCTGCACGCCGGTGACACCCTTGGCCTGCTTGGGACACAGGGAAAGCGAATAGCGCACGCAATGCTTGGTGATCATCAGCGAGACCTCGCCTGTTTCCTCGTGGCTTTCGTAGGCAGCCGCAATGACCTTGACGCCGTGCTTCGCGTAGAAGTCGCGTGCCTTGTGGTTGTAGACGTTGGCCAGATAGCTCAGCGCGTCCTCGGGGTAGATCGCCGGCGGCTCGACTGCCTGCGCGCGTGCGGGACGGACGTAGGCGGCGGCACGAACAGCGTCCAGTGCGGCCACGGCATCGCGGCGCAGGGCGTTGAGGAAGGACGCTGGAACGAACCAGGCTTGCGTCAGTTCCAGTGCAATGCCCATCGGGGCAAAGTGCGTGGTCCCGAATTTGCCCAGATGCTCACGCAGGCTGGCCTCGGCTTTGGCGGAATCCCTGGCCGGTTCCTTGGCGTGCGCGGCGTTCACCGTCGCGCTGTGTCCGTCTTCGTCGGTCAGCGTCAGCGAAAACCCCTCTGCCGTTTCTTCCAGCTTCAGCCACACGCCGA
>JAJYXA010000346.1 GCA_021791235.1 Pseudomonadota bacterium | reverse complement strand
CACCGAGGGTCTGGCGGCAATGTGCAGGGAACTGGCCGACTGCGATGACCTCTAGGGGCGTGGTGAATGCGCGGCCGTCCGCTGTCAGGGCGAGTCCGCATCGTCCTTGCGCCTTCCCAGCCAGTACGCGATCGGCATCATGATCGCCGCTGTCAGGGTCGGCACCCAATAGATCGTGTCGTCGGTGTAGCCGTTATAGTGGAGGTAGCGTTCGGGCACGACCAGCGCGAGGCTGGCGGCAAGCAGCAACAGGCCGGACGCCAGCAGCCAGGGGCCGCGCAGGCTTTCGATGAAGAGGCCGTAGAGCAGGAAGGGCATCAGCACCGCGAGCAGCACGCCGGGGTCGAGTTCGTAGCCGGCATTGTAGAAGGGCACGACGGAAGCGGCGGCTGCCCCGCCGAGCCCGAGCAGAATGATGAAATAGGCCGCCGGACGATAGTCCAAGGTTTGGGTCATGTCGGTCCTCCTTTGGCGTGAAGCCTGGGCTAGGTTTGACCGGCCGGACCGGACAGGGTTTCACCCTGTTGTTGAGAGCGATTTTCGGGCAACACACACGCGCACGATGAGAAAGGTCTTCCGTTTGAAAAGCTTTGCCCATGCCCTGCAGGGCATGACCCAGCTCGTGCGCACGCAGCCCAATGCGCGGGTGCACGTGCTGGCCACGGCGCTGGTCTGCGCGGCCGGGGTTTACTTCGGCCTGGGCAGAATGGAATGGCTGTGGATCATCGTGGCCATCGTGCTGGTGTGGAGCGCAGAGGCATTCAATACGGCGCTGGAAGAACTGGCCGACGCCGTGCATCCGGAACAGCATGCCGGCATCGGCCGGGCCAAGGATGCGGCGGCGGCCGCGGTGCTGATCGCCGCCCTGGGCGCGGCCATCATCGGCGTGCTGGTGTTCCTGCCGCATCTCGCCTACATGGGCCACTGAGCCCTGCATTGCAACGCCGAACTGCGTGCCTTCCTTCGCGGACTGACGAGATCGCTTGCTGCCGAACGTGGAGGAGAGGCCGAAAGGCCAGGATCACTCCGGCCGCAGTTCCCCTTTGCGCACCCAGACGCCGCGTTCCTCGCAATGCAGCAGTTCGCTGCCACTCCGCAGGAACTGACCCACCGGGTAAACCGCGTTGTTGAAATAACAAGCCCCGGATTCGAGTTCCAGGTCGAGTGACATGTCCTCATATTCATCGAAAATGGGGGAGGTCTTGAGTTCGGGGTCGGGGGCGCCGACCTGGGTCACATGGCTGCTCATGAATCTGCTTTCCATAGGGGAGGACTTTGGGTTACCGGCGTTATTCCTTGAAGGGTGCCTTTTCCGGGGACACGCTCTCGATCTGGGGGATGGCCTTTTGCGGATGCTGCTTGATGATCCGCTTCAGTTCTTCATCCTTGCCGGCGCCATGGATGCTGCTCTGCTGCATCTCGATATCGGACGGGAATTCGGCAAACTCGGATACCGGCTGTTCTGACGCGATGCGCTCGAGTTCGGCTTCGGCGGCAAGCCAGTCATCAAGATCATGCCCCGGGGCGTAGCCACGCTGCGCGTAATGGTAGTAGGCGGCCTCGCGTATCATCGCCTCGCGCCGCTCAACCGGTGTGTGTGTCTTTCTGGCCATGTTTTCGTCCTCAATTGTTGAAGGTAAGGGGCGATGAACGTCCCTCGTGACCTCGGCGCCAGTCGGCAACGCTCAAGCAGCGACAAGGCCTGTTACCGGGCAGCAACGGCTGCGCCGGACGCATTGAACTCTTTAAGGTGCCGACCCGCTATCCGAGAAAGATAGTGCCCGTGCGTGGCAATCAAATTAAATATAGTCGGTTAATTGTTCAGCACATGGCATGGCCAGGGAGAGGCGTCACTTCGAAGGCGAGACAGCGGAGGAGGCGCCAGGAGCCGAGGTCTTCAGGAAGCCCAGGCCCGTACGGGGTCATTGCGTTTTGGAACGGCCCCTCGACCCGGGAAGGGAAGCGGGGGCCGATGGGAACGCAAGGGAGGGGGAGCGAAATTCGGGGCGACGACCAGCCGGTACTGCAGGCGAAGCAGCCAGGGCCCTCAGGGCAACGGCTGACGAACGACCTGGGGGCCTAGCCGCCCCAGGTCCGCACGCGCCCCACGTCCAGATGCACGAAATCGGATGCGGGGTAGTAGCCGACGCCGCCGCCTTGCAGCTTGAGTCCGGTTTTGCGCAGGTCGGCCAGTTGAATGCCGGGGATGCGGATGTCGATGGCTTTGCCTTCCATGTGCAGGCTGTGCTTGGCGACGCCGGAAGAGCGTTCGGCCAGCAGATGGTTGGTGGCGGGCGAACGGTAGCCGGAAATGACCTGGAAGGATTGCGAGGTGCCGAGTGCGAGGTCGACGCGGTTGAGCAGGTCCAGCAGCTGGGGATCGATGGCCGCGACCTGATCGTTGCGAAAATCGCGCAGGACATGGTTGATTTCCGCGAGCGACTCGGGGACGTAGTCGCCCTGCACCCAGTAGGCCAGGTTAAGGCTCTCTCCGGTGTGCAGGTTGTGGAAGCGCAGCCGACGCTCGGGCGCGGCCTGCCACGCATTTGCCATGGCCGGAAGCGGCAGCGCGGCGGCCAGCATGCCCAGCTTGAGAAATTTGCGTCGGCTGATGTGCTTCATGGTTGTCCTTTCGATCCGTTGTCTGGCAGGCGGCCCACTTCTTCGGCCAATCCATCCTGAGCGGCGATTACGGCGTCCACTTTAGGCCAATCGATGGCCTGGCTCAAGCCGTTGGCTTCAGCCAGATCGCGTACGGTCTGCGTGGGGTCGATACCCTTCCTGTAGATGTCCCGATGGACTTCGAGCAGGATGCGGCCGTCCTCGATCACCGCCAGCAGGACCGGCTGGTAAATGAGGCGTCCGGGCGTTCCGACCCGGACCTGGTCAAATAGTTCCGCAATATCATCGGGATGCAGGCGGATACAGCCATGGCTCTGGAAATGGTAGACGCTCGCCGGCGCGATGGTGCCGTGGATGCCGTAGCCCCACAGGTTCAACCCGAGCCAGTGTTTGCCGAGGGGATTGTCGGGGCCGGGCGGGACTTCCTCCTCGACGATTTTCCCTTCGCGGCGCATTTCCTCCTGGATCGATTTCGGCACCAGCCAGGGCTTGTTCGCCTGCCGATTGACGACCTTGAATTCGCCCTGCGGGGTGGGCCAGCTGGGTTTGCCCAGCCCGACGGGATAGGCGGAGACAAGCTCGCCCTGGCTGAAACGGAACAGCATGGCCTGCGGGAGGTTGACGAGGATGCCGTCGTCGAGCGACGCCGGCACGATGTGGGGATTGTGGATGCGCAGGGGCTGGCCGGGATGGAGGATGGCCTTGTTGAAGCGGAGCGCGTTCTGCTGCGCCACAAGCCTGGGCGGCACGCCGAAACGGGCCCCGATGGCGGTCAGGGAATCCCCCCGCCTGACGGTGTATTCGGTGTCGCCACCCGTTACCCGATGGGAAAGGGACAGCGGATATTGGGCCAGAGCCGGAAGGCTGAGTCCTGCCAGCAGGCAGGCAACAAGGCGGTATGGGCGAGAGCGCATCGGTGCTGTTTCAAGGGGGCGGCGTGGTTCGAGAACGCCCTCATGCGTCGGGGAACGGACTCCGGGGCATTATGTCATGCAGTCGGGGTCGCGAGCGCCATCTTCCGATTTGAGGCAGCAGTCAAAGACTCCAGGGTTTGGCCAGATTCCAGCCGATGCCGCGGCAGTAGGTGCAGGCCACGTCGCCCCGTTTGCCGGTGCCGCCGCAGCTCGTGCACTGTTTCCAGCAGGCATCGCGCGTGGCGACGGCAACAATGCCGCTGCAGCGCGCGCCGCGCCGGCTGCGAATGCAGCGCTGGTTGACGGATTCCTTGCGGTAGGTGATGGCTCCGCAGGCTTTGCAGACGCCGAGGGGATGCGGCTTGGCGGCGTCGCTCATGCGAGGGGCGGGCGAACAGGTTTCAGGCATGCCAGCGCTTGACCTGCATCAGTTGTATTTTCTTGGCGCGGCCGGCCGGGGCGCCTGGACGTGGGTGTCCTTGTGGCGGAAATTGATGCGGCCCTTGGTGAGGTCGTAGGGCGACATTTCGATGGTGACCTTGTCGCCGGCGAGGATGCGGATGCGGTGCTTGCGCATTTTTCCGGAGGCGTAGGCGGTGATTTCGAAGCCGTTGTCCAGGGTGACGCGGAAGCGGGTTTGCGGGAGGACTTCGTTGACGACGCCTTCCATTTCTACGAGTTCTTCTTTCGACATGCTGTGATTCCTCAGGGTAAGCCGATGGGGCGACGAAGCCGTGCGCCGGAGTGGTGTGCGAAAGATCGCAGTCGGGGGCTGCGGCCCCGCGCCGGGGCGCGGTGGGGATGCCTGTGAGGAGCGTCGACAAGATGCCCGTCAGAGGGCAGAAAGGGACAAACCAAAAGACCAATTCGTCAGGCGAGTATGGGGGGCAGGGCCGGTCTTGGCAAGGCAGGATGCCAGCTTCCGCGGCTGGACTGGGTTACGGTCTGGGGAACCGTCCGGCTGGCTGGAAAAAGCCGCCAGTCAGGCAGCGGATTCGGGATGCGCGGTTCAGGTGATTTCCATTTCCTATACTGCACGTCTCTATGCCATAAGGAGTCATGCCATGAAACAGCGGATAGCAATGCCCTTATTTTTGCTGGCGGCCTTGGCGGGCGGATGCGCCGACATGGGCAGCCTGGGCGGAACGAAATACGGCGAGACCGACGGCACGACCGCGAGCCAGTCGGACCGTAACGGGACCATTGCCCAGCTGGAAAACATCCAGGTGGACGACAAGTACAAGCTGGGTGTGGGTACGGCCGTGGGCGCAGTGGCGGGCGGACTGCTTGGCTCGGGAATGGGCGACAGCACCACGGCCACGGTGGCGGGTGCGGTATTGGGCGGTGCGGCAGGTACCTATGCCCAGAGCAAAATCGCTAAAAAGGATGCACAGCGGGTCACCGTCAACATGGTAACCGGAGGGCGCGTCACGATTACGCAGCCGACGGATGGCCGCCTGCGGGAAGGCATGCGCGTGCGCGTTGAGGGCAGCGGCGAGAACGCCCGCGTGGTACCGCGATAAAAGTGGTGTGTCTGAGGCGGTCCTTGAGGTGGCCTCGTTAAAGGAGCGGGTTGCCATCCACACGATACGCCCGGCGCGGAGTGAGGCGGCGGAAGGCTGCGTGTGCCAACCGCCGCCGTCCGCCGCTGCTATCGCGCCCGGCCTGCCGCAGTGGCGGCTGGTACCTCGACCAGCTTGCCGCTCTTCACGTCGTAGATGTAGCCGTAGATGGGGATGTTTCCGGGTACCAGCGGGTGGTTGCGGATGCGTTGCACGTCCTCGAGCACGCTCTGCTCCTGGTTGGGGATGGTGAGCCAGCTGATGTGCTCGCCTTCGGGCGAACCGCCGCCACCCCCCGCATCGTGCCAGCCTCTGGCGTCGACGCTGGCGGTCTTCAGACTGCTGCGCAGCAGCTTGCGCATGACGTCGTCGGTGAAGGTTTCCATGCCGCAATCGGTGTGGTGGATGACGAACCACTCGCGGGTACCCAGAAGCTTGTAGGAAATGACCAGCGAGCGGATCGCATCATCGCTGGCGCGGCCGCCGGCATTGCGGATGACGTGGGCGTCGCCCTCGGCGAGGCCGGCGTATTTGGCCGGATCGAGGCGGGCATCCATGCAGGTGAGAATGGCGAAATGCCGGCCCGGAGGCATGGGCAGTTTGCCCTTGTCGCCAAAACTGGATGCGTAGGTTTGGTTGGCTGTAAGAACTTCTTTCAGGACTGTGCTCATGGCTGATCTCCTTGTCCATCTGATGGCCGCGATGCGTGCATGCGGGCGGGAAACTGTGTGGCATAGGCCCCTGTGTGATGTCGTCTGCCGGACAGCGGACGACAGGAAAAGTGCAGTATAGGCAAAGCACAGTAGCGGATTCGACCGCCTCGGGGTGGTTGCGGAAGAAGCTAAGACCTCATTGATTTTGTGTGATTTTCTGCCGTTTGTACCAGCTGGCATCGGACTTTATTGACGGTACACATGACGGCATCTCGCAGGTAAGATGCCCCTTACTTCAGTTTCCCCCTGAGTCATGGCCCGCATCGCTATACCGCTCACCGAAAGCCGTATTCGCCAGGCCGAGCCGGCCGCCAAGCCGATCAAGCTGGCCGACGGCGGCGGCATGTATCTGCTGCTGCGGCCGGACGGTTCGCGTTACTGGCGGCTGGATTACCGTTTCGACGGCAAACGCAAGACACTGGCCCTGGGGGTATATCCGGAGGTGGGACTGGACGAGGCGCGGCAGCGTCGCAGCGCGGCGAAATCCCTGCTCGCTGCAAGACAGGATCCGGCTGCAGTGAAAAAGGCGGGCAAGCGGGGCAATCCGGTCACCCGCGGTGACGAGCACGTCTATGCGCTGAAACTCCTTGGTGAAGGCGTGTGGAACTGGGATGTGCGCAGCGGCGTGGTGCGGCACGACGCGCAGTGGGCACGCCTGATGGGCCTGGGCGAGCGACGCTCGGAACATGTCATGCAGGCGGCCGTCGGGCGCCTGCATGACGAGGACCGCGAAGCGGTGATGGCGGCCATCCAGAACTGCCTGGACGGCAAGGCAGCCTTCGAAAGCGAGCACCGTGTCCGTCATCCGGATGGCGATACGATCTGGGTACGGAACCGCGGCGAGGTGGTGGAACGCGATGCCGACGGCAGGGCCCTGCGCATGATGGGCAGCCTGCGCGAGATCACCAAGCAGAAACGTGCAGAACGCGTCATGCAGCGTCGCAATCGGCTGCTGCAGTCGATTGCGGCGGTGAACGAGATGTTGATGGCGGAACTGTCCGATGCGGAACTGATGTCGCGCATCTGCCAGGAACTGGTGCGGGATGATCTGTTCCGCATGGCCTGGATCGGCCTGGTGGACGAGAATGGCGTGACGGTGCGCCCGGTGGCCGAGGCCGGGTTTGCCCAGGACTACCTCGCCCGCGCGCATATCCGCTGCGATGATACGCCGCAGGGGCATGGACCCACCGGCACCGCGATTCGCACGGGTACCACCGTGGTCAACAACGATACCGAGACCAACCGGCGGTTTGCGCCATGGCGGGAGCGCGCGCGTGCCCAGGGGTATCGCGCGTCGGCGGCCACCCCGTTGCGGGTGCAGGGGCGCGTGATCGGGGCGCTCAATGTCTACAGCCAGGAAGCACACATATTCGGCCTGGAAAAGGTGATGTTGCTGGAAAAGCTGGCCACCGATCTCGGCGTGGCAATGGGCAACCGTGCGTCGCTGACGGCCCTGCGCGAGAGCGAGGAACGCTTCCGCCTGCTGCTGGACTCCTCCCCCGAGGCGATTTTCGGGGTCGACAGCCAGGGCATCTGCACCTTCGTGAATCCGGCCTGCCTTGCCATGCTGGGTTACACACAGGAGGAAATCCTCGGCAAGGGCATCCATGCCCTGATCCACCACACCTATCCGGATGGCCGCCCCTATCCCAAGGAACAGTGCCACATCCGCTGCTCCACCCTGGAGGGCAAGCCGACCCATGTGGACAGCGAGGTGCACTTGCGCAAGGATGGCACCCGCTTTCCGGTCGAGTACTGGTCGCGCCCGATGTACCGCAACGGCCAGCTGGTAGGGGCGGTGGTCAATTTCATCGACATCAGCGAACGCAAGCGGATGGAACAGGCGCTGCGCGAGAGAGAGGAGCGCTACCGACTGATTTCAAGCGTGGCGACCGATCTGCTGTATTCCTGCGTGCAGACGGAGGACGGTGTTCTGGCCGTCGACTGGGCGACTGCCTCGGTGGACCGCGTCTTCGGCTACACGCTGGATGAAATCCTGCAACAGGGCTGGTGGCGCAGGTATGTGCATCCGGACGACCTGCCCGAATTCGATCGCAATATCGCCCATCTGGCACCGGGACAGCGCAGCGAATGCGAACTGCGCATTCTCGCGAAGGACGGTTCCACCCACTACATCCGCGCCTATACGCTGGCGGTGGAGGCGGAGGACGGGAACACCCGCCACCGTCGTCTCTATGGCGCCTGCCAGGACATCACCGAGCGCAGGCAGGCGGAGGCGCGCATCGAGTTTCTCGCCCACCACGACGTCCTCACCGGCCTGCCCAATCGGGTGTTGCTGCGCGACCGTTTCGAACAGGCACTGGCCCGGGCACAGCGGTCGCGGAAGCATGTGGCGATGCTGTACCTCGATCTCGACAACTTCAAGATGGTGAACGATACCCTGGGGCACGCTGCCGGCGACCAGCTGCTGCTGGAGGCCGTCAAGCGACTGGTCCACTGCACGCGCGACAGCGACACCATCAGCCGCCAGGGCGGCGACGAATTCATCCTGCTGCTCAACGAGATTCCGGACATGGAAACGGTGGAACGCGTCGCGGCCGACATCCTCAGACAGCTGGCCGAACCGGTGGAGATCAACGGCCACGCGATGAATGCATCCTGCAGTATCGGCGTCGCCATGTACCCGCAGGACGGCAGCGATTTCGACAGTCTGCTGCAGAAGGCCGATACGGCGATGTACAACGCCAAGGATGCGGGCCGCAACACCTATCGCTTCTTCGACGACCGGATGAACCGGCAGGCCCACGAGCATTTGATGCTGCAGAACCGGCTGCACCAGGCGCTCTACCGGGCCGAACTGCAGTTGCACTATCAGCCGCAACTGGATGCCGACGGCGGCAAGGTGACCGGCGTGGAGGCGCTGCTGCGCTGGCACAATCCGGAACTGGGCGACGTACCGCCGGCCCGGTTCATACCGGTGGCGGAAGACTGCGGCCTGATCGTGCCCATCGGCGCCTGGGTGATCGAGCAGTCCTGCCGTCAGGCCCAGGCGTGGCGGCAGGCGGGATTGCCCGACCTCACCATGTCGGTCAACCTGTCGGCCCTGCAGTTCCGCCGTGCCGGACTGATCGAGACCGTGGCGGGCGCGCTGGCACGCAGCGGCCTGCCGCCGCACCTGCTGGAACTGGAGCTGACCGAGACCATCATGCTGCAGGATGTGGAAAACACCCTGGACACGGTGCGACAACTGAAAGCCCTCGGCGTCCGCCTCTCCATCGACGACTTCGGCACCGGCTATTCTTCGCTCAGCTACCTCAAGCGTTTCGCCGTCGACCGGCTCAAGATCGACCAGTCTTTCGTGCGCGACATCAACACCGATCCGGACGATGCCGCCATTGTCACCGCCATCATCCAGCTGGCGCGCAGCCTGCGGCTGGGCATCATCGCGGAAGGCGTGGAAACGCCGGAACAGCTGGCTTACCTGCGCGAAGCGGGGTGCAGCGAAGTGCAGGGCTACCTGTTCAGCCGGCCGCTGGCCCCGGCTGCGCTGGACGCTTTCCTGCGCGAACGCTAACCGCCCGTTCGCGTTATGCGCGGACGGTTCTATGCTGGGAAGATATCGAATGCCCGCGAGTCCCTGACATGAGCCACAAACACGAGAATCTGCTGCGGTCGATTTTTGAAGGCCCGGTAGGCGGCAACGTCCACTGGCGCGAAGTGGAGGCCATGTTGACGCATCTGGGTGCACGGGTGGAGCCGCACCACGGCGCGAGCTTCCGCGTGATGCTGAACGGCGTGGAGGGCTTTATACACCGCCCGCACAACAGCACGACCTGCACCAAGCAGGAGTTGCGGCATGTGCGCGAATATCTGGTATCGGCCGGCGTGAACCCGTCGCAGGGGCAGGTGTGAGAACCGTCATGCGTACCCGGCTGGCGTCCGCCCTGCTGGCCGTGGCCCTCGGCGCGA
>JAJYXA010000134.1 GCA_021791235.1 Pseudomonadota bacterium | reverse complement strand
CTGGTAACGCCTGCTGGGTGATTGGCTGACGGCGCCCGCGACCACTCAGCGCCAGATAGACCATCGGCGTCGTATACAGTGTCAATGCTTGCGAGACGATCAGACCGCCGATCACCGCCACGCCCAACGGTTGCCGCAGATGATGACCGGTCCCTACCGCAATCGCCAGCGGCACGGCGCCAAGCATCGCCGCGAGCGTCGTCATCATGATGGGCCGAAAGCGCTCGCGGCAGGCGGCGCGAATCGCGGCCTCTGGCGCTAAACCATCGTTGCGTTCTGCCGCCAGCGCAAAGTCGACCAGCATAATGCCATTTTTTTTCACGATCCCCATTAAAAGAAATATGCCAATAATGGCGATGATCGATAAAGGTATGCCGGTAATGAGCAGCGCAAGCAGTGCCCCCACACCTGCTGACGGTAACGTTGATAGGATGGTCAAGGGTTGCGTCAGGCTTTCGTAAAGAACACCCAGAACAATGTAGATCGCAGCCAGCGCTGCCAGAATAAGCAGCGGCTCGGTCGCCATGGATTCAAGAAAATACTTGGCGTTGCTCGAAAACGATACATGCACGCGCGCTGGTAGCTCCATGCCGCCAACCGCTTTTTTGATCTCGCTCACTGCCTGACCGAGCGGTACGCCACGGGCCAGGTTGAAACTAATCGTCGCCGCCGGCATCTGATTGACATGTCGCACCGATAGTGGGGTCGTGCTGCGCGTAAAGCTCGCCAAGGCCATAAGCGGCACGGGCCCCCCCGTTCCCGGCACATAGATATGCTCAAGCTGATCGGGAGACTCCTGCAGTGCGGCGCTCACCTTCAAAATAACTTCATACTGATTGCGCGCATCATAAATCCGCGATATCTGCCGCTGCGCATACGCGTCATTCAAGGCCGCATCAATCGCCGCCACGGGCACGCCCAGGCGGGCGGCTGCCGATCGATTGATATCCACCATGATCTGCGGTTCTGGCTGATCCTGGTCAGATGACACGTCACGCATGCCAGGCAACGTCTTTATACGTGCCTCAATCTGCCGCGATGCGGCACCGAGCCCTTTAAGCGATGGATCCAGTACGGAAAATTGATACTGTCCATTGGCCGCGTTCGCGCCCACAAATATATCCTGCGCCACCTGCAGAAACGTCTGTATACCGACCACGCGCGCAAGTTCTGGCCGCAGCTGTGCGATGACAGCCTGCGCCGATATGTTGCGGTCCGCGCGCGGCTTTAGACCGATAAAAAGCTTGCCGCGGTTCGGGCTTGAAAACCCGTTCACGACACCCACGCTCGAGCTCACGGTTGCCACCGCCGGATCGCGAAGCAAAATGGTAACGACCTTCTTTTGCATCGCCTCCATGCGTTTGAATGAAACGTCCGCGCCGGCGATGGTGTTGCCGATAATAAGCCCAGTATCCTCTTGCGGCAAAAAGGCCTTCGGGATCTTCATATAAAGACCAATCGTCACGACGACAGTCATAATTGTCAGCACCAGCATCAACGATCTATGCTTAAACGCCCAGTCGAGACTGCGCATATAGGCATCTAGGCTGCGCGCGTGCATCCGTGCGAACCAGTTTGCCACGCGCGATGGCGGCGCCTGCGCGGAATCGGCCCCCATAAAATGTGCGCAAATCATCGGCGTTACCGTAAGAGACACCAACGCCGACAAAGTTATCGCCACCGTCAACGTCATCGCAAACTCATGAAATAGCCGGCCGAGCACGCCTGGCATAAGGGTAAGCGGGATAAACACCGCGATAAGGGACAGTGTAATCGAGATCACCGTAAACCCGATCTGACTGGCGCCGGTAATGGCTGCCTGTAGTGGTGGAGTACCACGTTCGACCTGTGTCACGATGTTCTCGATCATGACAATGGCATCGTCGACCACAAACCCGACGGAGATCGTCAACGCCAATAACGAAAAGTTGTCGAGCGAAAATCCCAGCGCCCACATGGCGGCCAACGTGCCAGCAATCGATAGCGGCACGGTAATACCGGCGGCCATAATCGCGGCGGGCCGGCGCATAAACATAGTCACAACGAGCAACACCAGCATGATAGTGATTAGCAGCGTCATCTCAATATCAGCCACACTGGCGCGGATCGTGGTGGTACGGTCCGTCAGTATGGAAAGATGAATATCCGCTGGTAGCCAGCGTTGAATCTCAGGCAGAAGACGCCTTATGTGGTCGACGGTATTGATGACATTGGCATTCGGCGTTTTAGTCACGGTCACTATAATTGCCGGACGTATGCCATCCCAAGCGGCAAGTTCACTATTCGTTGTAGCGTTGACTACTGTGGCTACGTCCCCCAAGCGAATAAGCGCCATGTTAGTGGCCTTCAACACAATACGCCGATATTGTTTTGCGGAATGAAGTTGGCCATTGATGGCAAGAATACTGGTGCTGCGCGGGCCGGAAATAGTCCCCAGGGGCGCCAAATCATTGGCCGCCTGCACGGCCGCATAGACGTCGGCTGAGGTAAGGCCGGCATGCGCAAGCCGCATCGGCTCGATGCGGATACGCACCGCCGGTGACTGGGCGCCGTCTAGCTGCACCTGCGCGACCCCGGAAATTTGCGACAAACGCTGCACGAGAATCGTGTTTGCGGCGTCATACACAGTACCCAAAGTCTGGCTGTTCGATGTCAACGCCATCGTCATAATGGGTCGCGACGCTGGGTTAAATTCCTTGTAATAGGGGCGGGCGGGAAGATTGGCGGGCAGATCCGGCAATGCCGCGTTGATGGCAGCCTGCACGGCATAGGCTGCCGTAGTGGTGTTTTCATCCGCGGAAAACAGAATAATGACGTTGCTGGAACCCGTGGAATTGACGGATAAGAGCTGTGCCACACCGGGTATGTGGCTTAGCTGACGCTCAAGTGGCGCGGCGATCGTGCTGGCCATGGTTGCGGGGTTGGCGCCCGGCTCGTTTGCAAACACCACGAAGGCCGGCATTGGAATATTCGGTACGGCGGCCACCGGCAGCTGGAAATAGGCAATAATGCCCCCTAGAAGGATGCCTAGGGCAAGCAACGCGGTCCCAACCGGGCGGCGAATGAACGGCGTCGAGAACTCCATCGCTTATTCGGACTGCGGCACGGGCGCGATCAAGGCCCGGGGCCGCAAACGATCGAGCGCCACATAGATGACGGGCGTCGTGAATAATGTGAGCAGCTGGCTTACGAGCAGGCCGCCAATGATAGTAATGCCGAGCGGTATGCGAAGCTCGGATCCCGCACCGCCCTCCAAAACCAATGGCACGGCACCAAACAAGGCCGCAATCGTCGTCATCATGATCGGCCGAAAACGCAAAAGACACGCCTCCTGTATGGCCGCCTCCGCCGACAGACCCCGCGATCGCTCCGCCTCAATGGCAAAATCCACCATAATGATGCCGTTTTTCTTGACGATACCCATGAGTAGCACGATGCCGACCAAGGTCACGATCGTAAACTGCGTGCCTGTCACCATAAGGGCCAGCAATGCGCCTATCCCCGCTGATGGCAGAGTTGATAAAATAGTGATGGGGTGGATAGTGCTCTCGTATAGCACGCCAAGGACGATGTAGATGACAATGAGTGTCAGCGCGATCAACAATGGCTCTTTAGCGAGCGACGATTGGAACTGAGCGGCAGCACCCGAGAAGGTGCCACTGATCGCAGACGGCATTCCAAGCGCCCGCTGGGCATCGGCGATAGCGCGCTCGGCCTGACCCAGTGATACGCCCGGGGCCAGATTGAAACTCAAAGTCACGGACGGGAATTGATCTTCGCGTGTTATAGCAAGCCTTGCGTACCGCTGCTTGATGGTAGCCACTTCGTAAAGCGGAATCTGCGTACCGTTATTCCCGGGCACATAAAGCGCCGCAAGCGACGCCGGGGAGATTTTGGCTTCCGGGTTGACTTGTAGCACGACCCGATACTGGCTGTTTTGCGTATAGATCGTTGAAACCTGACGCTGTCCATAGGCGTCATACAGCACATTCTCGATGGCCTGCATCGTCACACCGAGACGACCGGCGGTGGCGCGGTCGACGTCGATATAAGTCTCATTGCCGCGGTCCTGCTGGTTGCTCGCGACATCGCGCAATTGCCGCAATGACATGAGCCGTGCGTCCAGGCGCGTCGTCCAACGATCGAGCTGCAAGCGATTGGTATCGACTAGTGTGTACTGGTACAAAGTGGGCGATACGCGCGACGACAAGGTGATGTCCTGCACGGGCTGCATATACACCGTCAGTCCGGGAATTTGACTGATACGGCGCTGCAGATCGGACATGACGGTCGCAATCGGCGGCCGCTTGCCGATCGGCTTTAATATAATCGTCAGCCGCCCGGTATTAGGTGTGGGGTTGGTGATACCAGCGCCCAACAATGATGTGACGCCGGCTACGGCCGAATCGCGACGGATGGCGGCAACGGCTTGTGCCTGCAGCCCCTCCAGGGCTGGCAGTGAGATGCTAGGACGTGCGCGGGTCACCGCTACGATCTCGCCTGTATCCTCTTGCGGCAACAGACCTTTCGGTATGGCGAGATACAGCGCCACCGTACCGAGAACGGTCGCCAGAAACAACCACAAAAACCACGATTGATGCCGAAGCGTCCACGCCAGTCCACGCTGATAGGCATTACGCAATCGCGCCACTTGTGACTCGATCATATGCGCGGTGCGCCCGGAACCCGAGGTGTTCACCGGACGCAACAGACGCCCGCACATCATCGGCGTAAGAGTCAAGGAAACAATTGCCGAAACACTCACGGCGATCGCTAAGGTCACGGCAAATTCGCTGAACAAAAGCCCGATGACGCCCGGCATGAACAGTAACGGAATAAATACCGCCACAAGGGATATCGTCAGTGAGACGATGGTAAAACCGATCTGTTGCGCACCCTGATACGCCGCTGTCAGTGGCGGCACGCCCGATTCGATAAACCGGACGATATTCTCAATCATCACGATCGCATCATCGACAACGAACCCGGCGGCCACCGTGAGGGCCATCAGCGACAGATTGTCGAGACTAAAGCCCAGCTCATTCATGACGGCAAACGTGCCGATCAGAGACAACGGCAAGGCAACCGCTGGGATAATCATTGCCCGCAGCGTCGGCAAAAATAGAAATATGGCCAGAATAACCAGCATTGCCGAGGTCAGGAGGGTCAGCTTGACATCACGGACGGAGGCCTTGATGGTAGCGGTGCGGTTAGCCACCACATGCAGATGAACATCGGCGGGCAACGCATGCGTGAGCGCCGGCAATGCGCGAAGAATCCCTGCAACCGTGCCGACAATGTTGGCATCCGGCTCGCGCTGTATGTCAAGAATGACGGCCGGGTGCCCATTGTAGCTCGCGTCCACGGCATCATTGACCATGCCGGGGACAACACTACCGACATTCGCCAACCGTACGGGCGCGCCGTTGTGGTAAGCGATTATGATCCGCCGATAGCTGCTGGCGCTGACCAGTTGATCGTTGGCGCCCAGAGAAAACGCCTGCGCCGCGCCATTGAAGCCGCCTTTGGGCCCGTTCTGGTTCGCATTGGCGATGGCAGTGCGCACATCCTCCAACGACAGCCCGTAGGCCGCAAGCCGCGTGGGATCGATGCGGACGCGCACCGCCCGCTCCAGCCCCCCTGCGACCGTCACCTTGCCTACGCCCGTGATCTCGCTCAACCGTGGCAACATGATGGTATCAGCGGCGTTGGCGACGTCATATAGGGGCACCGCATGCGACGTCAGTGCAAGGATCAGAATCGGCGCGTCGGCGGGATTGACCTTCGTATAGACCGGCGGATAGGGAAGATTGGGTGGCAAGGTTCCGGCGGCGGCATTGATCGCCGCCTGCACATCCTGGGCCGCTGCGTCCAGCGACTTATGCAGTGAAAACCGTAAGGTAATGGCGCTGGTGCCTTCCGAGCTGATCGAGCTCATGGCGTCGAGCCCGGCGATCTCCCCAAACTGGCGCTCAAGAGGCGCCGTAAGAAGTTTTGAAACGGTATCCGGACTGGCGCCTGGGAGCTTAGTGGTAACCAGAATGGTTGGGAAATTGACCTCCGGAAGCGACGAGACCGGCAACGCCTCATACCCCAACAGACCTACCAGTAGCAGCGCCACCGCCAGCAAAGACGTGGCGATCGGCCGGCTGATAAACGGTGCGGAGATACTCATAGACGCTTAAGCCCGCCGCAACATCAGCGGCCAAAACGCGATGGTGGCGACGCCGGCCGGCTTGATGGTGACGGCGTGCGAGCCGGCGGCACAATACGCACGATGGCGCCATCGTGCAGGCGCGATCCACCCGCGGTGACGACACGGTCGCCGACGACAAGCCCGGCGCGGATGACATCGACGCTGGCACTGCTGTAACCAAGCGTTACCGGGCGCTCGATCACCTTGTAGATCCGTGCCGTTGCAGGCCGCTTTCCGGTCTGGTGGCGTGGGACGCCGCCGTGGGTAACTGGGGGGCTTGCGGCACGCGTTACGAGATAAACAAAGGGGCCCGTGGGACCTTGCCGCACTGCCACTGACGGCACTACGATGGCACCGTGGTCTGTACGCACCTTAAGGCGGACATTGACAAACGCCCCCGGCCACAACGTTAATGCCGGATTGGGGAAGCGTGCCTTCAAAGTCAGGGTTCCAGTGCTAGCGCTAATCTGATTGTCCAGCACCGCAAGGACGCCATGATCAATCACCGCAGATGGCGCGCCGGTGCCGCCCGTGGTGACCAATACCCGCGGCAACTGACTGTGCAACGCCTGCTGTACCTCTGATAGATTCTGCTGCGGCAGGCTGAAAACGACATAGATCGGCCGTAATGTGGTAATAAGCACAATGCCATTGGCAAGCCCCGGGCTCACGATATTGCCGGCATCCACCTGCAGAATACCGGTCCGCCCGCTGATTGGAGCCCGAATGGCGGTATAGCTGAGATTGGTCTGCGCACTTTCGACTCCGGCCTCGTCTTGCTTAACAATGGCCGCATCCTCGGCTACCGCCGCTGCCTGGTCTGTGGTCTGTTGCTCCGAAGCGTAATGTTTCTTCACTAGCATTTCATAGCGCCGCAAATTCACACGCGCCTCTGCCAGCACCGCCTGATCTTGGGCAAGCTTGGCCAGCGCCTGGTTTAGTGTGGCTTGGTAAGGACGCGGATCTATTCGTGCCAATAGCTGGCCTTTCGTGACATTCTGTCCTTCGTGGAAATCCACAAAGATCATCGGTCCACTGATCATGGGTTGCACAACGACGCTGCGATAGGCTTGAACCGTACCCAGGGCCTTTAGGTAAATCGGGACATTGCGGCGAACGGCATCGGCTACCGTAATGGGAATGGGGACACCAGTGAATGCCGCCCGGCGGACATGGCTAGGCGCGACCAGACGATAAAAAACAATCCCGACCAACAGGATGATGACCGCCACTAGCAACAGCCGTCGTTTATGACGCATGGGTCAGTTTCACCTTCGCCGGCGGGGCGGAACGCGCACGCCAACCACCGCCCAGCGCTTCGTAGAGATTGATGGCCGCCAAAAACCGTGTGAGCCGTGCCTGCTCGTAGGTGCTTTCATCACTAAGGAGTGCCTGCTGCGCGGTAATGACCGTACCCACATCGACGATGCCGGCGTTAAGCTGCGCCTTGACCGCATCTAGCGCCTCACGGGCCCGCTCGACCGCAATCCATTCCTCATGTTCCTGGTCGGTGGCATAATGCAGCGCCGTCAAGGCGGTCTCGACATTGCTGAAGGCCTGCACCACGGTTTGCTCGTATCCAATGACATCCTGGCGGTAGGTCGCACGACTAATGGCAAGCTGACCCATCAGCGCCCCACCCTCAAATATCGGCTGGCTGATAGACGCGGCGGCATTAAGCAGAAGCGAACCCGGAGCCAGCAAGGCATCGAGCGCTGTACTTTGCCAACCCGCGGAGCCCGTGAGGCTGATGCTTGGGAAAAAGTCGGCGATGGCAGCGCGCACGTTGGCGTTGGCGGCGATGAGATTGGCCCGTGCCTGGGCGATATCCGGACGACGCGTCAGCAGCGCGGAAGGCAGGCCTGGCCGCAGCGGCGGAACGTGAAGCGTATTGAGGGTGCCTGGTGGCACCGTGACGAGCTCCGGGGGTTTGCCGACGAGGATGCCAAGACCGATCATTTCCTGGTGCAGCTGCGACTGCAAATTGGGAATCGTCGCCCGTTCGGCGGCTACCAGTGCCGCCTGTTGCGCCACGGCCACGGCGTCGGTCGTCCCAGCCGCCAGCTCGGCACGCAGTTGCGCAAGCAGACTTTGCGCTGCGGTAAGATTCTGCCGGGCAATCGCCAGCTGATCGCGATCAGCCAGGATCTGAAACCAAGTGGTTGCGACGGCACTAATGGCCGTCAGGGCGACGGTGTCGCGGTTGAAGCGCGAGGCCGCGGCATCGGCCTCGGCGGCGCGCAACGCATCGCGGTTCCTGCCCCAGAAATCGAGTTCATAAGAAACTTGCAAGGACGCGGCAAATTGCTGGGTGTCAAAGGCGCGGCTGGTAGTCGGCACCAAACCGTTGTTGCCGCCGGCATTCCCCCCCGTGCGTTGGCGGCTGGCGCTGGCGGCCCCGCTTATGCTCGGCAGCAGCGGGGCGCCGGCAACCTCGACTTGCGCATTAGCTGCCTGCAGCTCGGCCACCGCAATACGGATACTGAAATTATGAACCTCAGCCTCGGCAATCAGTCGGTCGAGTTCCGGGGAACCAAATCCCCGCCACCAGGTTCGATCGGGCCATGCCGGCGGTGCATTTTGGGGCGCCGCGGTAAAGTGGCCTGGCACCACCAGTCGGGGCGCTGCGAATCGCGGCCCGACCGCGCACGCCGACAGCGCCAGCGGCAAAAGTCCCGCCGCCAGAAACAAACGCCGCGGACGACCGCTTGCGTGGAACAAAGCCCATGCCGACACGCGCTGCATGCTCAGCAATCGAATACAACGAAAGCGCGGCCGCCGCCGCCACACACTTGGACATGCGCGGCGGTACCGGCGGCACCCATCTTGCCGTTATAAGCCTGGCGACGCCCGGAGACCGGCGATGGAAGTAGCGGCATAGGATGGTCCCAAACAACCTTCCCCATATTTACCACCGGCATGATGACCACTGCCCCTTGACTTACGTTGGCCAACCGCGATGCCGCCGCTGGCGTCAATCACGGGATAAAAACCGTGCGCACTCCCGGCAATGGATGGGCGCAGACCGCCAGAGCCAACGGCTACACCCATGCCACTATAGCGATGGCGGGGCGACACGGAAACCTCACAGATGTGAGGAATCGTTACCAATGACAGCCGCCGCCATGCCCATTATCTACCCGCTGGCGCCCGCCCCGATAGATGAGCGCCGTCAGACCGATCGTGCCGTGCCCACTTGCTTACGCGTACGCCGACGCCTTCATGTGTACACCCAGACCAAGGGCCTCGAGGGAGAATTCCGCCGGCTTCCTTGCGCATCCGCGGCTAGCGCGGCCGGTGTCGACTACCGGTGAGGCCCAAGCGTAATCTCATCGGCCGGTTCCATGACCTAGCGACCCGGAAGGGCCAATAAACCGGCGAGGACAACGCCGTTAACGCCAGCCGATATGTGCGCCGTCGTCGTGCCGGCCACCGTCTGGCTCAAAACCCAAAAACGCGTTAGAGCTCTATCCTCGCGAATACATAACTTGCCACTGCAATCAGCAGCGCCGCAATCGCCATGAGAATCACGAGATCTGCGCCCACGCCAGCCATAACAGCCGGTCCCAGAGCATTGCGCAGACCATCGACA
>JAJYXA010000187.1:3183-9808 GCA_021791235.1 Pseudomonadota bacterium | reverse complement strand
TGAATTCTTCACCCGTCTGGGACGCAAGCTCGCCGCCGCGCTGGGGGAGAACACCGCCGACGGCTACGTGTTCCGCGTCGATCTGCGGCTGCGCCCGTGGGGCGACTCCGGCCCGTTCGCGATGGGTTTCGCGATGCTGGAGGACTATCTGGTGGCGCAGGGGCGGCCGTGGGAGCGCTACGCCTGGATCAAGGCGCGCCCGCTGACCGGCAGCCGCCACGACGAGCTGATGCAGATCGTGCGGCCTTTCGTGTTCCGCAAATACCTCGACTTCGGCGCCTTCGCCGCGATCCGCGACCTGCACGTGCAGATCCGGCGCGAGGTCGCGCGCCGCGAAATGGCGCACAACGTCAAACTGGGGCCGGGCGGCATCCGCGAAATCGAGTTCACCGCGCAGGTGTTCCAGTTGATCCGCGGCGGCCGGATCGCCGCGCTGCAGCAGCGCCCGACGCTGACGGTGCTGGCCGAGCTGGTGAACAGCGGCCTGATGACGGCCGATGCGCAACAGGAACTCGCCGCCGCCTACGATTTCCTGCGGCGGCTGGAGCACCGCATCCAGTATCTCGACGACGCGCAGACCCAGCTCTTGCCGGACGATGCCGAATCGCAGGCGATGCTCGCCGAGGCGATGGAATTTGCCGACTACGCCGCATTGCTCGCCGCGCTCGACCGCCATCGCAACAAGGTCACGCGCCATTTCGAGCAGGTGTTTGCCGCGCCGCAAACCGACCAGATGAGCCACCCGCTCACCGCCGTGTGCTGCGGCACGGCGGACGCCGCCACCACCCGCGCGCTGCTGGAAAACGCCGGCTACGACGATCCGGCACGGGTGCTGGCGACGCTCGACGCCCTGCGCCAGCACGCCGCGCGCCTGGCCGAGTCGACGCAGCTCAGGCTCAACGCGCTGCTGCCGCCCGCGCTCGAGGTCATCGGCAGCCAGCCCAAGCCGGCAGTCACGCTGGAACGCTTCGCCGCCCTGATCCAGTCCATTTCGCGGCGCGCCACCTATCTGGCGCTGCTCGCCGAATACCCGGCGGCGTTGCGCCAGCTGGTGCGCCTGCTGGCGGCGAGCCCGTGGGCGGCGCAGATGATCACGCAGCAGCCGCAACTGCTGGACGAGCTGATCGCGCCGCAGAATTTAATGCAGCTGCCCGACTGGGCGCAGCTCGCGACGCAATTGCGCGACGAGCTCGACGCCCACCCCGGCGACACCGAGGCGCAGATGGACGCGCTGCGCCGCTTCAAGCAGGTGCAGACGCTGCGCCTGCTGGCGCAGGACGTGGCGGGCCGACTCACGCTTGAAGCGCTGTCGGATCATCTGTCCTACTTGGCCGACACCCTGTTGAATGAAACTCTGGTGCGCTGCTGGGCCGGGCTGAAATCGCGCCATCGCGACACCCCGCGCTTCGCCGTTATCGGCTACGGCAAGCTCGGCGGCAAGGAGCTCGGCTACGCCTCCGACCTCGACATCGTGTTCCTGTACGACGACGCCGACGCGCGCGCGCAGGAAATCTACGCGCGGCTGGCGCAGCGCATCAACACTTGGCTCGGCACCCTCACCGCGGCCGGCATCCTGTACGAGACCGACCTGCGCCTGCGCCCGGACGGCGCGTCGGGCCTGCTGGTGAGCTCGACCGAGGCCTTCCGCGACTACCAGTTGCACCACGCCTGGGTGTGGGAACACCAGGCGCTGACGCGTGCGCGTTTCGTCTGCGGCGATGCATCGATCGGCGCGGCCTTCGAGGCGCTGCGCCGCGAGGTGCTGTGCCTGCCGCGCGATCCCGCGAAGCTGCGCGAGGACGTGCTGGCGATGCGCGAAAAAATGCGTGCCGGCCACGTCAACGACAGTGAACTGTTCGACCTCAAGCACGACAGCGGCGGCATCGTCGACGTCGAATTCTGCGTGCAGTATCTGGTGCTGCGGCATTGCGCAGCGCATCCCGAACTCGCCGACAACGTCGGCAACATCGCGCTCTTGCTGCGCGCGGGCGCGGCCGGGCTGATTCCGGCCGACGTCGCCCAGGCCGCCGCCGACGCCTACCGCGAACTGCGCCGCCAGCAGCATGCGGTCAAGCTCAGCGGCGCGCAATACGCCCGCGTGCCCCTGCCCGCCGTGGAAACCCTGCGCGAAGCGGTCAGGGCGCTGTGGGCGCAGGTCATGGGCGCGCCAGTGTAGTGCTTCGTAACCAACGGTACGTAGGGCCCCCTCATTCCGTGCTTGACACGGAATCCAGTTATAAGAATGAGCGCGCATCGCGCGCCCCGTCTGTTTTGCGGCTGACGCCGCACTGGATGCCGGATCAAGTCCGGCATGACGGAATGGCGTCGGACAACGTGACAAAACGAAGCACTATGCTAGGCGCTGGTGTAAATCCAGCCGCGCCGCACCAGCGCCTTTTCGATCTCCACGCCGACAAACACCAGCGACGACAGGGCCAGGCACGCGGCGAGTTCGCCCGGGCTCAAGGGCTCGATCTTGAAGATGGGGTTGAGCCAGGGCACATAGAGCACGGCCATCTGCAGGGCGAAGGTGAGCAGCAGCGCGGCGATCAGCAGCCGGTTGGACAGCACGCCCTGGGTGAACAGCGATTCGCGCTCGGAACGGATCGCCAGCACATGACCCAGCTGCGACAGCGTGAGCACGGTGAACACCATGCTCTGCCAGTGCGCCGAGCCGGTGTGGATCGCCCATGCCTGGGTCAGCAGCGAGACGCCGCCCATCAAGAGGCCCACCCACAGGATGTGCTGCCACATGCCGTGGGCGAAGATGCTTTCCTTGGGCGGGCGCGGCGGCCGCTGCATGACGTTGCGCTCGGCGCGCTCGCCGGCCAGCGCCAGCCCCGGCAGGCCGTCGGTGACCAGGTTGATCCACAAAATATGGATCGGCAGCAGCGGAATCGGCAGGCCAAGGAAGGGCGCGAGAAAGATGGTCCAGATCTCGCCCGAGTTGCTCGTCATGGTGTATTTGACGAACTTGCGGATGTTGTCGAAGATGCGGCGGCCTTCTCGCACCGCATGCACGATGGTGGCGAAGTTGTCGTCCAGGAGTGTCATGTGCGCCGCCTCGCGCGCCACGTCGGTGCCGCCACGGCCCATGGCGACGCCGATGTCGGCCATTTTCAGCGCCGGCGCGTCGTTCACGCCGTCGCCCGTCATGGCGACGAACTCGCCCTTGTCCTGCAGCGCCTGCACGATCTTGATCTTCTGCTCCGGGTTGATGCGGGCGTAGACCCGCACCGATTCCACCTCGCGTTCGAATTCCTTCAGCGACAGCCGCGCCAGCTCGCTGCCGGCGAGCACCTTGCCGCCGTCCTCGATGATGCCCAGCCGGCCTGCGATCGCGCGCGCAGTGGCGGGATGGTCGCCGGTGATCATCACCGGAATGATGCCGGCGGCCTTGCAGGCCGCGACCGACTCGGCCGCTTCGGGGCGCGGCGGATCGATCAGGCCGGCCAGCCCGATGAAGGTCAGCCCGCTTTCCAGCGTGGCGGCATCGAGCGCATCCGGCAGGTGCGGCAGCCGCTTCAGCGCAAAGGCCAGCACGCGCAGGCCCTGTGCGGCCTGCTGTTCGGATTCGTCCTGCAGCGCCGCCTGATCGATGGCCGCGGTTCCGCCGCCGCTCAATTGATCGCTGCACAGCGACAGCACGCCCTCGGGCGCGCCCTTCACCAGCACCAGCACGCCCTCGCCGTCGCGATGCAGCGTGCTCATGCGCGCGCGCCCGGAATCGAAGGGAAGCTCCGCCAGGCGCGGCAAGGCTTCCTGCAAAGCCGCCTTGTCGAACCCGGCCGCCTGCGCGGCTTCGAGCAAGGCGGTCTCGGTGGGGTCGCCGGCCAGTTTTCCGTCAGCGTCGGCCACGGCATCGTTGCACAGCACCATGGCCATGCCCAGTTCGCGCCAGGGTGCGCCCTCAACGCCCTGCAGCCGGGGCCGGGTTTCTCCGGCGGCCAGCACGCAGTCGACCTGCATCCGGTTCAGCGTGAGCGTGCCGGTCTTGTCGGAGCAGATGTAGGTGACCGAGCCGAGCGTTTCCACCGCGGGCAGGCGGCGGATCAGCGCGTTCTGCCTGACCATGCGCGCCGCCCCCAGCGCGAGCGAAATGGTGACCACCGCCGGCAGTGCCTCGGGAATGGCGGCGACGGCCAGGCTGACGGCGGTGAGCAGCATCACCAGCGGCGGCTCGCCGCGCAGCCAGCCGGCGACGAAAATGATCGCGCAGATCGCCAGCACCACCAGCGCCAGATGCCGGCCGAAGCGCGCCAGACGCTTTTGCAGCGGCGTCCTGCCGGATTCGCCGGACAGCAGCGCGGCGATTTTCCCCAGCTCGGTCTGCATGCCGGTGGCCACCACCAGGCCGCGCGCGCGGCCGTAGGTCACGATGGTTCCCTTGTACGCCAGGTTGAGGCGGTCGCCGAGCGGCAGGTCGGTTTCCTTCAGGCTTGCAAGCTGCTTTTCGACCGGCTGCGATTCGCCGGTGAGCGCGGACTCGTCGACCTTGAGCGAAGCCAGCCCGATCAGGCGCAGGTCAGCCGGCACGATGTTGCCGGCTTCCAGCTCCACCAGATCGCCGGGTACCAGTTCGCGTGCGTCGACGAGCCCCGGCTGACCGTCGCGGATCACGCGGGCCTGCGGGCTGGCCAGCTGCTTCAGCGCCGCCATCGCGCGCTCGGCGCGGTATTCCTGGACGAAGCCGATGATGCCGTTGAGAAACACGATGACCACGATGGCGACAGTGTCCTGCGGCTCGCCGATGAAGCCCGCGATGACCGCGGCGGCGATCAGCACCAGGATCATGAAGTCGGTGAACTGCGAAGCCAGCATGATGAATGGGTGGCGCCGCCCGGCCTCCGGCAGGGCGTTGGGCCCGACCTGCTCAAGCCGCGCTGCGGCCGCATCGGCGGCCAGCCCCATGCCGAGGTCGCTGTCGAGATGCGCAGCGGCCGCCTCGCTGTCGAGGCAATGCCAGTAGCGGGAGGGTTCGCCGGGTTCAGTGGCCATACAGGTAAAGGAACAGGGTGTTCAAAAGATAGATGACGAGCAGCAGCAGGCTGATCCAGCTGACCGTGCGGAAGACGCGCGACACCGGCCGCAGCACCAGGCCGACCACGGCCAGGCCGCTCATCATCATGGCCGAGAAGGCGGAGGCGGCATGCGAGATCGAGACGTCGGCGAACAGCGGGCCGGGCAGATAGGCCAGGTCGTCGATGGCTAGAATGGCGATGTTGAACAGATTGCTGCCGAACAGGTTGCCGATGGCCAGGTCGATCGCGCCCATGCGCAGGGCAGCCACGGTGACCACGACTTCGGGAGCGGAGGTGATGGCTGCGACAAACAGCGTTCCCACAAAGCTCTGCTCCCAGGCCATTGCTGCCGCCAGATCCCCGGCGATGAAGGGCAGCCAGATGCCGGCCGCCACCACCGCAACCGCGGCCAGGGCGTAGCCCTGAACCGCCTGCTTCAGGCTCACACTGGGATAGAGTTCGACTCGATCCTCCACGTACTCGCTGACCTGCGCCTGCTCGTAACGGTAGAGCGAGCGCATGGCCAGCAGATACAGCAGCAGGATGACGGGCGTGTAGAGGCCGACATGGCCGATCGAAGGAATCGTGCCAGCCTGGTACAGCAGCAGGTTGAACCCCGTGAAACCGATCAGTGCGATGCCATAGCCGGCGGACAGCACGTTGCCCTGCCGTGCGCGCGTGTAGACGGATTCCTTGCGATAAAGAAAATCCAGCAGCACGATGATGAGCAGGTTGAACACGCAACTGCCCATGATGTCGCCCACGGCGATATCCGGTACCTTGGCGATCGTCACCGAAGTCAAACCGGTCACCAGTTCCGGCAAGGACGTGACCGTCGCCAGCAGGATCAGTCCCACCCAGCCGCGGCTGAGCCCGCTTTTCTCGGCAATGATGTCGCCGTAGCGCGAGAGCCGGACGCCCGCTACACCAATCACTGCCAGGCAGGCGAGAAGCGAGAGCCAGATCGCGACGAGGTCATGCATGGTGTGATGAACCTTAATGCAGCTCCGAATCTATGGGTGCCTTGAAACGCGCCACTGAAATTCACGCACGTACCGAGATCGAATTATTGACGAATTTGGCATGTTGGCGAGCATCGATCTGGAACGGCGATGCTCGCGGCACACGGCAACCCGGTCCATCCCCTGCTACGATGCTCATCAGCAATCCCGACAACGATAATGGAGGCTGCCATGATGATTCGTTTCCCGACTGCCGTGCTCGCGCTGCTCACGGCGTTTCCCCTCCACGCCGCGGAACCGGCGACTGCCGTCAAGCCGGGCACCTACTATGGCGCCAAAACGACCGAATATCCCGCCTGGTTCAAGGACAGCTTCCTGCACCTGAAGGAAGACATCGACGAGGCGCGCAAGAACCGCAAGCGCGTCATCCTGATGTTCACCCAGGACGGCTGCCCGTATTGCTCGGCGCTGGTGGAGCGCAATCTGTCGCAGCGCGAGATCGAGGCCACGATGAAGGACAAGTTCGACGTCATCGCGATCAACCTCTGGGGCGACAAGGAACTGGTCGGGCTGGACGGCAAGGCCTACACGGAAAAAACCTACAGCGCGGCGCAGAAAATCCAGTTCACCCCCAGCCTGGTG
>JAJYXA010000187.1:0-3173 GCA_021791235.1 Pseudomonadota bacterium | reverse complement strand
AGACCGGCAAGATCCTGCTGCGGCTCAACGGCTATGTGCCGCCGGCGCGCCTACAGGCCGCGCTCGACTGGGTGGGCGGGCGCCATGAAAACACCGTCGCCTTCCGCGATTTCGTCGCCGCGCGCGAGGTGCCGAAGCAGGCGTCGGGCGAGATGATCAAGCAGGATTTCTTCCTGAACAACGCCACCGACCTGCGGCGCCGCGGCAAGTCTGCCAGGCCGCTCGCCGTGTTCTTCGAGCAGAAGGACTGCCCCGACTGCGAGGTGCTGCACCGCCGCGTGCTGGCCGACCCGGACACCCGCGCCGTGATCGCGAAATTCGACAACGTGCAGCTCGACATGTGGTCGCGCGGCCTGATCACCACGCCGGAAGGCAAACGCATGGCCGTGCGCGACTGGGTGCGCCAGCTCGGCGTCAACTACGCCCCCGGCATCGTCCTGTTCGACCCCGCCGGCAAGGAAGTCATCCGCTGGGAATCGTCCTTCCGCGTGTTCCATACCCAGGGCATGTTCGACTACCTGGCGTCCGGCGCCTACCTCAAGGAGCCCAGCTTCCAGCGCTTCCTCGCCGCCAAGGCCGAGCACATCCGCGAAGCCGGACGGGACGTGAACATCTGGCGCTACGCCGACGAGCCGGTCGCGGCGGCGCAACAATAAGCAGCGCACAAAACCCCGCCGTTCTTCCCGTGCGGCCATGGGCGATGGGCGCGATGGCCTGAAATTTCTGCGATGATTGCCGTTTCGACGTATCCGGAGCGCGCATCTTGAGTTCATCCCCCAACGCCGCCAACGAAGCCCTGCGCCAGTTTCGCGTCATTTTCGGCGCGGTGCGCCAGCACTTTCAGGCGGTGGAAAAAGCCTGCGGCGTCAGCGGCGCGCAGATCTGGGCCCTGGCCGCGCTGCGCCAGACCCCGGGCATGAAAGTCTCCGAGCTGGCGCAGGCCCTGTCGATCCACGCCTCCACCGCCAGCAACCTGCTCGACAAGATCGAGAAGGCCGGCCTGATCCGGCGCGAACGCAAGCACGCCGACCAGCGCGTGGTCCAGCTCTATCTCACCGCGGCCGGCGAACAGGCGCTCGAAAAGGCGCCGCAACCGCTGACCGGCATCCTCACGCACGCGCTCGGCCAGTTGCCCGACGATGCGCTTTCGCGCCTGAACCAGGATCTGGCCGTGCTGATCGCGCACATGGGCGCGGTCAATATCCGGGATGCGCAAAAACCGCTGTCGGAACTCTGAGCCGCGGCCCGCTCAGGCCGGCCCGCGCTCGATGCGCAGCGGCAAGGGCGCGGCGTGTCCCTGCTTGTCCTGTCCGGCATACACCGTGAGGTGCGGATAGGGAATCTCGATGCCGGCAGCGTCGAACGCCTTTTTCAGGCGATACAGAAACGCGCGCCGCACCCCCCACTGCTCCAGCGGTTTGACCTTGAAGCGGCAGCGGACCACCACGGCGGAATCCGCCCATTGATCGACGCCGGCTATTTCGAGGTCGTCCACGATCTTGTCGGCGAGTTCCGGGTCGGCGCGCAGTTCGGCCGCCACCTCCCGCATCGCGGCATAGACCGCGTCGATGTCCTCGCGATACGCCACGCCGATATCGATCACCGCATAGGCGAAGCCGCGGCTGCGGTTGGTGACGGTGTCGACGATGCCGTTGGGAATGGTATGCACGCTGCCTTCGTAGTCGCGCAGGCGGATGTAGCGCAGCGTCATCTCCTCGACCAGGCCGCCCTTGCCGGCGACCTCGACCACATCGCCCAGGCGCACCTGGTTTTCCAGCAGCAGGAAGAAGCCGTTGAAATAGTCCTTGACCAGGCTTTGCGCACCGAAGCCGATGGCGATGCCGAGCACCCCGGCGGTGGCGAGGATGGGCGCGATGGAAATGCCGACCTCGCTGAGCACCAGCATGGCGCCGACCAGCGTGACGATCACCGCGGCGACGTAGCGGAACACGCGCTCCAGCGTATCCAGGCGCTTGATCCGTTCGCGGTCGTCGAGGTCCTGCTGCATGTGCAGCCGCAAGCGTGCCAGCATCTTGCGCACCACCCGCAGCGCCAGCCAGGTCAGTCCCAGGATGAGGGCGACGTGCAGCGCGGTCACGGCGAAGTCGCGCCATTCGCCGAGATGGTCGGTCAGGGTATTCAGAAACGCCATGGGCAAGGCCTTTCAGCGTTCGCCCACGGCGCGCGCCAGCGGGCGGAATTGCAGGTGATGAAACAGTTGCAGGTAGCGTCCGGCTTCCTCGCGCTCAAGGTTGCTGACGAATTTCCAGAAGCCGTAGATGCGCGACAGCGTCATCATGCGTTCGGCGTACAGCTTCCAGGTGTAGCGCGCCGCCACCCGCGCCAGCGCGGCGTCCGAAATGCGCTGCCAGCGTGGCGGCTCGCTCGCGCACTGCTGCAGAAAATCGGCGATCGCCGTGGCCGCCGCGGCGCCGTCGTTGGGATCGATGTGGAACCCCGACACGCCGGGCTGGATGATTTCGAGCGGTCCGCCGTAGCGGGTGGCGAACACCGGCAGCCCCGAGGCCATCGCCTCGATCAGGGTGAGGCCGAAGGCTTCGAACAGCGCCGGCTGCACGAACACGCCGCGGCGGTCGGCGACATGGCGATAGAGCTCGCCCGCCAGGTTCTTGTCGAGCCGGGCGCCGAGCCAGCGCATCCGCCCGTCCAGCCGGTACCGCTCCATCAGCGCATGCATGCGCTCGATCTCCGCCTTCTCCTCCTCGTCCGTCGAAGCGGTCGCGTCGACGTGGCCGCCGACCACCAGCAGATTGGCGGTTTCGGCCAGGCGCTCGCAGGCGCCGAACCATTCGGTCAGCCCGGACAGGTTCTTGATGCGGTCGAGCCGCGCCATGGTGAACAGCATGGGCTTGTCGGGATCGTCGAACCGTCCGCGGTGCGGCACCCCGGGGTCGGGCGCGTAGAGCAGGCGCTCGATCTCCGGCATCAGCGAATGCAGGCGCCGCGCCGTGTCGGTGTAGGGAAAATAGATGTCGGCATCGGCGCCCGGCGAGACGATGTTGAACTTGGGGTCGAACAGGTCGATGCCGTTGACCACCCGGTACAGCCCCGGCAGGGTGAACGCGCGGTAGCTCTCGTACTGGCCGATGCTGTGCGCGGTGCCGGCGATTTCCTGATAGGTGCTGGTGATGATGAAGTCGGCGTGGTTCATG
>JAJYXA010000164.1 GCA_021791235.1 Pseudomonadota bacterium | reverse complement strand
CGATTCAAGAGAATTTATTTGTGGGCGTTGGCGTAGTCCATGTGTTGGGTATCACGGCGGCGCTGATGGGCTGGATTGGCCCTATCCAAGCCGCCTTTCTGCATCTGGGACCGGATGTTCTGGTGTTTTTGAACTCCGCCAAATTGCTGCGCGTTCGGATTGATGGGGCCTGAATCTCAATAACGCAATTCTGCAAGCCCCCATCGCCTCCGCTGTAATCAATTAGTTCCAAGGAGCAGCAGCATGGCTGAAAAACTGAAGCTGGACCTGTCCCTAGCCTTGCCGGATGTCTCCGACGTGCGCGACGCCTGCGTGGGGCGGCTGACGGAATTGCTCCAGGCCGAAGGGTTGGAGAAGGTGCACGTTATCCGCGAGGACGGCAGCGCCCGCCTGTGCCTGCATTTGTTTTTGTCTTTTGAAAAACGAGTGGGTTAAGCGGCATGTGGGTTGATTCTGGAGAAGTCGAGCTTGCCGGCGAGGAGAAAGACGACGGTTCGAATGGTGGAGAAACTGCCATAGCCGCGTGCCTTGCGCTTGGCGGCCTGGAACAGGCCGTTGATGGCTTCGAGGGAGCCGTTGGTCTGGCGCGTCTGGGTCCAGGCGACGATACCCTCGATATGACTGCGGATCATCCTGGCTACCTCCTTCATGGGTTCGACTTTCGATCGCATCACGTTGGTGGCCCATTGCGTCAGCATGCCGCGGACGACATCGACCTGCTTGCGCTCCATGATTTCGCGCAGTTGCTCCTTGTAGAGCCATGCGCGGGCCGTGCGTTTGGTGGTTGCTTGCGCGATGAGCGCGTCCGGATCGGCACGGGCATCCGGCATGAGATCGCCGCGATCGCGCAGGAGCTTCCAGCGCAAGCCCTTGAGGCTCGGATCGGTTTTCTGTTCGATGCGCCGGGTCTTGTCGACGGCGACGTTGGCATGGGCGATGACGTGAAACTTGTCGAAGGTGATTTGGGCGTTGGGCAGATGCTCGGTCACGCCCTTGATGAAGGCGGGCGACATGTCGATGGAAATCGACTCGACGGCTTCAGGATCACCGCCGTGGGCGGTGAAGTCGGTAGCGAATGCCTTGATCGTTTCGGCATCCCGCCCTTCGGTGACGAACAGCACCCGGTGCAGGTCGGCATCGGCCGCTAAGGTGATGTAGTCATGTCCGCGGGCCTTCGAGGTTTCATCCGCAGCCGGCCGTTTGACTGCGGAGAAGTCGGCCTGCGCCAGCCCCAGATTGACATAGCGCTTGCAGATCGCGACGACCTGATGCCAGGACAAGCCCACCAGCCGGGATACCGCCGCGAAGGTCATTTCCCGGCACATCGCCATGATCAGCGCCTCGAAGAGCAGGGTAAAGCCGGCCAGCCGTCCGGCCCAATCGGGTTCGACCTGCCGAATGCCGCCATCGGGCAGGCGCACGCGCGGCACCCGAACCTCCAGATGGCACTCGTGCTGGAAGAAGTTCAGATGCCGATAACGCTTGGTCACGGTGTCGTGAGCAGGATGCGCGCCTTCCACACCAGGCAAGGCAAAGCGGCTGCCGGCGACAAAATCGACATGGATCGCCAGCGTCTTCTTCTCGACGTCGAACGCGATCCCGTTGATGTACCACGGGGCGGCAATGCCCAGGGCGGTTTCGAACAACTTGGTGGTCATGTCGCGGTCACTCACGTTTCACAGGGGCCCGCATTTTACTCGCGCACTCGTTTCACCGACCGCCGCTCGGGTATCCATGGCTGGATGCACAACCCCGCTGCATCCAGCCATGGAACAGCGTATCGCCCGATTCCAGGCGTCAAGGGTGCGCTTCGCCGGGCTTCGCCCACCCTTGACCCCCGGCCTCGGACTACCCCCTCAGCTCATCGTTACCCACTCGAAATTCAAAAGAAGCAACCACGAAGATATGTCCCGAAGGGACGGTATCCCTTGGGACACGAAGAAAACAGAGGCAAAACAACCTAAGCCATTGAGACATTGCAGGTTCAAACCCATTGGGAAAGCCTCTGCGGCCAAGCTTTTTACCCAAGATCAGCCCAGCCAGCGCACCGCCTCGGCCGGGTTCATGATCCGGAATCGCGGCGCGCAGCGTCGACGCAGCCTGAGCAGCGCGCGGTCCTTGCTGACCAGCCCCTGCGCCCCGCTTGCCGCAGCCAGTTCGACGAATTTCCGGTCGTCGGGGTCGCTGCAGCGCGGCATACGACTCCACACGGGCTTCAGCCCGTAGTGGATCGGAGTCCCCTTGTGGGGCAGCCCGGCGCACGCCCCAACCGCATCCGCCATCACCGACAGGGCTTGATAGCGCGCGAACAGCGATGCCTGCCGCGCCGGATCCAGGGCGAATTCGGGATAGGAAAGCACGCGCCGCCATTCCTCCAGTGTGCTGTCCGTCACCGCGCAGCGCACACGCCCGTCTTCCAGCGCGTGGCGCAAGGGCCGTGCGGCCGCGTCGTCGAAATGCAGCAGGTCGAGCACCACGTTGGTGTCGAGCACCCACAGCGGTTCAGCCAAGGTCCGTGTGCCCGGCGATGAACTCGCGCACCCAGTGTTCCGGCTTGGCGCTGGAAAAGCGCCCGACGATCTCGCCCTCGACGAACAGCAGCACGGTGGGAAAACCGCGCAGGCCGTAGCGCCCGGCGAGCTTCATGTTGGCGCCTTCGTCGACTTCGACCTTGGCCATGCGGATTTTGCCGGCGTGATGGGCGATGAGGCGCTCCAGCACCGGCGTCAGCGCACGGCAGGGCGGGCACCAGTCGGCCCAGAAGTCGACCAGGATCGGCCGGGTGTGCGAAGCCTCGATCACGTCGCGCTCGAAGTGTTCCAGATGGGTATCGAAAATCAGGCCCGTCGCATGGGCGGCGTGAGTGTCGGTCATGGGATTGCAGAACGGAGTCATTGCGCGCCTATTGTGCCTCAACGGCGGGCCTTTCCGGCTTGTGCCGGCCGGATTGGACAGCGCGCACCGTACAAAAATGCTTAACCGGGAGGGCAAAGGGCTGCTAACGTTATGCCATGGAAGAGCGTTTTTATCGCGAACAGGAAGTAGCGCGGCTGCCCGCCTTTCTTCCCGCCGCCACGTACAATCTGGCGCACACCCTGCTGGCACGCGCCGGCCAGTGCCTGTTCGTGCCGATCCGCGGCCTGCAGTACATGGCGGTGCTGGATGCGGAGGAATTCATCTTCGTCGACGGACAGAACAAGGCCTGGGTCGAACTGGCGTGGCAGCATTTCCGCCCGCAGGCGCGTGCGTCGCTCGACGAGCGGGTACCGTTCGAGGTGGTGCATTACCTGCCGCAAGCGGCCGAAACCATGAAGCGCCTGCCCGGCGAATTTCATCAGGCGCTGCAGTTGCTCGCCGACCGGCAAAAGCCGGTCGGCCCCGCCAGCGTGCTCGACCTGCAAGGCAGGCTGCGCCCGAATCCGGACAGCAAGCCGCGCTAACCCGGAAAACGAGCGCCCTGCCGCCGTCAGCGGGGCCGCGTGCGGGTGCCCAACGCAGGGGGCCGCAGCCCCAGCGCGCGCTGCAGCGCCGCCAGCAGCCGGCCGCGCCGCGGCCGTTTTTCCCCCGCCAGCACCAGCACATCATGGGAACCCGCCAGATAGGCAGGCTGCTCGCCGGTCACGATCAGATCGGGTTGCCATTCACGCACATGCTGCAGAAAACGCTGCCGTGGCGGTCCGTAAAGGGCGTGACAGCGGGCCTCTCCGGCACCCAGCCGGGCCGCCAGAAAATCCAGCCTCCGCAGCGATGCCTTCTCCAGATCGCGCGCGGCTGCCTTGGGGTTGCTGCCAGGATAACCGCCGTCGAGCGTGCCGTCGGGCTCGATCAGGTGCAGGAAATCCAGCCTGGCCCGGTTCAGGCGGGCGAGCAGCACGGCTTTCTCGGCCGTCCGACGATCCATCCCGTCAAAATCGATCAGCGCGAGTATCCGCTGATAAGGCTGCATCTCAGGCATGGGAAACGGGCATCAGCGCATTGGGCATGACAAGCTGAGGTGCGGCCTGCATCTGGCATTCGCGGAAAATGCGCGCCCGGCAGGTGCGGCACACCTCGGGGTCGAGCCGCTTGGTGATTGCGGCGATCGCCTCGGTTTTTGCGTCGAACAGGTTGGCGCCGCCGATGGGCTTCAAGGCACCGTTTTCCGCCAACTGCTCCTGTACCGTGTCCTTGACGCCGATGAGGTACAGTCCGCCGCCCCGGCTGCGACGCCGCTCGGCTTCCTCGGCCAGATAATGGGCGCCTGCGAGATCGATGAAGTTGATACCGTGCGCGACGACCGCCACGTGCTTCTGCCCCGGCGACGCCAGGTCCTGCGCCGCCAGCGATTCGCGGATGTGCGAGGTGGCGCCGAAGAACAGCGAACCGTCGATGCGCACGAAGCGCAGCTGCGGACATTGCGGAACATGGCCGGCATCCATGAACTTGCGCTTGGGACTGTGCGGATTCGGAACGCGCACGCGCACCTGCGGCTTCGAGGTGCGCGACAGGTAGATGGCGAGTGACAGCAGCACGCCGATGATGATGGCCTCCTCCAGTGTCAGAAACAGCGTGGCAGCGAAGGTGGCGGCCATGATGGCCGACTCCTGGCGGCTGGTCTCGAGGGTATGGAAAATCTCGTCGAAATCGATCAGCCCCCAAGCCACCAGGAAGAGGATACCCGCCATGGCGGCGTTCGGCAGGTACTCCGCCCACGGCGCGACGAACAGCACCAGGACCAGCAGGAACACGCCCGCCAGCATTGCCGCCAGCGGCGTTTTCGCGCCGGCGGCGTAGTTGACGCCGCTGCGGTTGAACGAGCCGGTGGCGACGTAGCCCGAGAAGAATGCGCCGGCAAGATTCGACAGGCCCTGGCCGACGAATTCCTGGTTGCCGTCGACGTGCTGGCCGGAGCGCGCGGCGAGCGCACGGGCGATCGACACCGCCTCGGTCAGCGCCAGCAGGGTGACCGCGATCACGCCGGAGGCGACGGCGCGGATGCTCCCGGCGTCGAAACTCGGCGCCGACAGCGGCGGCAGGCTGGCGGGCAGCGCGCCGACGGTGGGCAGTGCGACGCCGAACCCGATGTCCAGCGCGTTGCCGAGCAGCGCGCCGCCCAGCATGGCGACGATCATGTACGGCAGTTTCGGCAGCCAGCGCTTGACCGCGATTCCCAGCAGCAGGGTGAAGAGCCCGGTGGCGGCGATCGCGATCTCCATTTCGTCGACATGCGTGAACACATGCGCCCAGGTGTCGGAAAACGAGGCTCCGCGCGGAACCGCCTGGCCGGTGAAATGCTTCACCTGGTTGGTGGCGATGAGGATGGCCGCGCCGGCGGTGAAGCCGGTCACCACCGAATGGGAAATGAAGTTCACCAGCGTGCCGAGCTTGGCCAGGCCCATGACGATCTGGATGAGGCCGACCATGAAGGTGAGCGTGAGCGCGAGACCCACGTATTGCGCGCTGCCCGGCTCGGCGTGCGGCGACAGCACCGAGAACAGCACGATCGACGCCGCCGTGGTCGGGCCGGACACCAGATGCCAGCTGGAGCCGAACAGGGCGGCGATGATGGCCGGGATCATGCCCGCGTAGAGGCCGTATTCGGGCGGCATGCCGGCGATAGTGGCGAAGGCCACGCCCTGCGGCAGCGCGACCAGCGCGCCGGTCAGGCCGGCCATCAGGTCGGCGCGCGTGGTGTCGCGGTTGACGCGCGGCCACCAGCCGAGGAAGGACGTGAAAGGCCTGAGCCAGACAGGCAGGGTATGCTGGGCGGGAAGAGCCATCGCGGGTCACGGGTTTGCAATCAACCCGCTACATATAGCCCGGATCGCGTGACCCGCGCGTCAAGCAGACGTCATGAGAACGTCAAGCCGCGTGAAACCGCAACACCGCGCGCGTACCCTGCCCTTCCTCGCTGTCGAGCGCGATCGACCAGCCGTAGCGGTCGCAGATCTTCTTCACCAGCGCCAGCCCGATGCCGGCGCCTTCGCTGTGCGCGCCCCTGTAATGCCGCTGGAACACCTTGTCGAGCGCGGCGCGCGGGATACCCAAGCCGGTATCGGCGACGCTCAGCGTCCGTTCGTCGAGACGAATGCGGACGCTGCCCCGTTCGGTGTAGGTGAAACTGTTGCGCAGCAGATTGGCGATCACGATGGCCAGCAGGTTGGCGTCGGCGGCCACCCGCGGACGCGCAAGGATTTCCAGGCTGACGTCGACCGCGCGGCTGCCCAGCAGGTGCTGGTGCTTGTCCATCGATTCTTCGATCAGCGCGGCCAGATCGACCGGCTCGCGCCGCTCGTCGTCGCGTTCGCGCGCCATCGCCAGCAGCGCGGTCGACAGGTCCGCCATGTCGGCGGCGCCGCGCTCGATGCGTTCGAGACGCTGGCGATCCTTCTCCGGTCGCGACCCGTCGGCCAGCAGCACTTCGGCCGCGCCACGGATCGCCGCTATCGGGGTGCGCAACTCGTGCGACACGTCGGCGGTGAAGGCGCGCTCGCGGTCGATGAAATCGGCCAGGCGATCGAGCGCCTGCTCGAAGGCGTGCGCCAGTTCGCCGACCTCGTCGTGCGGAAAATCCTCGCCCAGGTTTTCCGGGTGGGCATCCGGCCGCACCTCGCGCACCCGGCGCGCCAGCTCTTTGACCGGTTCGATCACCCGCTCGGCGAGCCACAACGCCAGCCCGCCCGACAGCAGCGTCATCAGCGCGACGAACACGGACAGATACAGGATCAGGCTGGCCTGCTTGTCGCGGAACAGCGTTTCGTTGTAGAGCAGGAAATAGCGGCTGCCGGCGCGGTCCGCGATCGCCACGCGGTAATAGATCTCGCCCAGGCGTATCTCGTGCAGCCCCGGCGGCCAGGCGGCAATGGCAGCGGGCGGGACCGGCTCGCCCCGGCGCGCCGGCAGCACGTAGCCGAGCAGGGTGGCGGTGGCGGGCGGCTGCGACAGCGGGTTGCGGCTGCGGCGCGACAGGTAGTCCTGGATTTCCGCGTTCAGCGTTTCGTCGATCAGGCGCTCGCCCGCGTCTCGCACGCCGACATACAGGCCGATGGCGGTGATCAGGCTGATCACGCCGCCGACGGTTGCGAAAGCGGTGGCGACGCGAAAACGCAGGCTGCGGCTAAAGCGCATCCGGAGGCGTGACGCGGTAGCCGATGCCGCGCAGGGTATGGATGAGCGGGGCCTCGCCCGGTCCGTCCACCGCCGTCCGCACGGTATGCATGTGCGAGCGCAGCGCGTCGGAGTCGGGCGGCGCGTCGCCCCATACCGCACGCTCCAGCTCTTCCCGCCTGACCGCCCTGGGAGAGGCGCGCAGCAGGGTTTCCAGCAGCTTGAACGGAATCGGCGGCAGATTGATGATCCGGTCGCCGCGGCGAACCCGGATCAGCGCGGGGTCGAATACAAGGTCGCCCACCTGCAGCACGCCCGACGTCACCCGGCTGTTCGAGCGCCGCACCAGCGCTTTCAGGCGAGCCTCCAGTTCGCGCAGGGCGAAGGGCTTCAGCACGTAGTCGTCTGCGCCGCACTCCAGGCCGGCCACCCGGTCGTCCAGCGCGTCGCGCGCGGTGAGCATGAGCACGGGGGTGGTGCGCTTGGCCTCTTCGCGGAATTTCCGGCACAGCGTCAGCCCGTCCATGCCGGGCAGCACGATGTCGAGGACGATGGCATCGTAGTTTTTGGTGACCGCCAGATGCAGACCGGTGATGCCGTCGCCCGCGACGTCCGCGACATGGCCCTTGGCCTCGAGAAAATCGCAGACATTGGCCGCCAGGTCGGGATTGTCCTCGATGACCAGGATATGCAGGGGAATGTCGGTTTCCATGAATCGAGCCGGCGAATCATCGCGAAGCGGTCAGTTTAGGCCACACACTGTTAAAATAACGTCAAATTTCAAATCCCGCTCAGCGGGTTTTTTGCGTTTTCATCCGATTTTTCTTCATTCTTTCTTCACCGGGAGTTGGAAATGGCAGTGAGTCAAGCCACTTTGGGCAAGGCGCTGGTATGGGGCGTCATAACCGCAGCGCTGTACGGGTTCTTGTTCATGTATTCAGGCACGTTCGAGGAACTGGCGCATACCACGCTGGACGCCTGCCTGGTTCAGGGGGAAACGGGCACCACGTACTACAACAAGGCCACCCCAGAACTGTGCGCCGCCCAAAACGGAACGTTCATCGACGGCACCTGGTGGTTCGTGTTCGCACCCATCGCACTGGCCTTCGCCCTGTCCTATACGCATGGCATCTTCACCGGCCTGTTCTGGGACGTGGTCGGCCTCAAGGCCAAAAAATAAGGAACAAACGTGGAACACGGCATGGAACTGATCAACTTCATTGAAATTACCCCCGTCACCGCCATCCTGCTCATCCTGGTTGGTTTCGTCGGCGGCATGGTGTCGGGCTTCATCGGGTCGGGCGGCGCCTTCGTGC
The DNA here is from genome assembly GCA_021791235.1 of Pseudomonadota bacterium. The sequence goes on along the minus strand of JAJYXA010000164.1, from coordinate 1,427 downwards.
TGACCCCGGCGATGATGACCCTGGGCGCGCCCGGCATCGTCGCGGTGGCCTCCAACATTTGCCACAAGTTTCCCAAGGCGCTGGTCGGCGCGGTCAAGCGCAACAAGTATGGCCAGGTCGACGTCAAGCTGGGCCTGGTGCTCGGCCTGTTCGCCGAAGCCGGCGTGCTGTTCGGCAAGCACGTGATGACCAACATCAAGAACACCTTCGGCGCGGTCGGCACCGACCTCTACGTGTCGGCGATGTTCGTCGTCACGCTGGCCATCGTCGGCGGCTTCGTGCTCAAGGACTACCGCAAGCTGAAGGCGCTGGATGACGCCGGCGACGGCAGCGAGCAGGCGACCCCGATCACCAAGCTGGCGCGCTGGGTGCAGTCGGTGCGGATTCCCGGCACGATGATTTACTCCAAGGGTGCGCAGGCCGAAATCTCGATCCTGTTCCTCATCCCCATCGGCTTCGCCACCGGCTTCCTGGCGTCGGCCATCGCGGTCGGCGGCTTCATCGGCGTCCCCGCGATGATCTACATCCTCGGCCTGCCGGCAATCATGGCGTCCGCCACCGAACTCGTCATCGCCTTCGTCATGGGGCTGGGCGGCACGATTTTCTACGGTCTGGAAGGCGCGGTGGACATCCGCCTCGCCACGCTGATCCTGCTCGGCTCGCTGTTCGGCGTGCAGCTGGGCGCGATCGGCACCACCTACGTGAAGGACTACCAGGTCAAGTTCACCATGGCGGTCATCATGCTGACCGTGCTGTTCTCGCGTTTCTTCTATATCCCCGGCTATCTCGGCCAGCTCGGCTTCATTGAGCCCCTTGCCGCAGATACGGTGAAATGGCTGAAAATCGGGGGCGATGCCATTCTGGCCGTGGCGCTGCTGGTGGGCGCGTATACGGTGTTGTCCGCCCTCGCCAAGGGCATGAAGGCGCACAAGGAAAAGCAGGCCGTGCTGGCCCGCACCGAAGTGGCTGACTGAACAAGCGAGGAGAAAACCATGTCAACCAACACGCTCACCGAAACCGGAAACCTGAGCCGCGTCCTGGTCGCCACCGACGGCTCGGATGAGTCCGCCGGCGCCATCCGCACCGGCGTCGCCCTGTCGATGACCCATGGCGCGCATCTGATCGGCCTGTCCATCGCGCTCGACAATCCGGAATACAGCACCTTCGTGCCCAATCTGCAGGAAGTGGCCGAGCAGCACGCGCGCGAGGCCCTCAAGTCCTTTATCGAGGAAGCCGGCGAAGGCGCAGAAACCGCGATCCGCGAGGCGGCCGATCCCGCCCGTGGCATCGTCGAGGCCGCCACCGAACTGGGCGCCGACATCATCGTGATGGGCCAGCACAACAAGGGCGGCCTGGCGCGCCTGATGGTGGGCGACACCACGGCCGGGGTGATCGGCCACGCCGCCTGCCCGGTGCTGGTCGTGCCA
>JAJYXA010000310.1 GCA_021791235.1 Pseudomonadota bacterium | reverse complement strand
CGGTCAGCTAGCCTTCACCCATTGGGTGGCCCCGCTAACAAACGTACCGCCTTGTTTTTCCTCTGTGTTCTCTGTGCCTCTGTGGTTCAACTGCGGTTTTCAGGATAAACCTGTAAAAAGCAGTTAACCACGGGGAGCACGGGGTTCACGGGGGAAAATCAATACGCTTTGTGAACAAACTGCTTCACTCAGCGGGTGCACCTATTCACGCGTATAAGTCTTTGATCTTCCCCCGTGCTCCCCGTGGTTCAAATGCCGTTTTCAGGATAAAGGGAGAAGCCCTCTTGCAGGAAACTCAGCCCCTTGCAAATGCTTTTTGCAGCACAAGGTGGGTAGGCAGGTAGACGCAGAGAGGAAACAGCAGCATCAGCCCCATCAGATACAACGGAGCGGGCAGCCAGGTCTGCGGCGTGTCGCCCAGCCCGAATACCCAATTGATATTCCTGGCCGGATCCGTGAACAGGTAAGTGGCGGGCAGCACCACCCAGCACAGCAGTGTCGCCGCGAGCCAGGCGCGCCGGTCATAGCCGAGCCGGTAGAGCATATACACGAGCAGCGCCGGCAGAAACACGTGGAACAGCGACAGCCCGCGCAACCACAGCGGCTGCGCGGGGTTGAACATGTAGGCGGTCGCATCCAGGCCGATCATGTCGCGCCCGGCGAGCAGGCGGGCGAAGAAATCCAGGTTCCACCCGAGTTCCGGCAGCAGCGCCGCCACCGCCACTGTGCTGGTGATCAGCCGGCTCTCGCGCCACAGGGCGATCACCATGGCCAAGAGCGCGATATCGGACGCCCAAAGGAAGTGCAACGGACCAAAACGCACCCAGTACACCGGCACCAGCACGGCGACGAACAGGGTGTAGGCAATCTTGATCCAGAGCGGGATCATCCTGGAAACCGCATGAGGTTATACGCGGTCAACTGCGGTTTTCGGGATCATGGCGCCAGAAAATCCGCGACTTCCTGGAAGCGGCGGCGCTGGATGGCTTCGCTTGCGTCCTGGAAGGGATGCGCGAACTCGGTGCTGCGCCTGATCTGCGCCCCGCAGTCTTGCGCGGCGGCCATCAGTTCCTGCATGTCCGCGAGCCGCACCACGCGGTCGCGTTCGCCGCCCATGATCTTGATGCGCGAGCAATCCGCCGGCAGGTGATGGACCGGATCGTAGTCTTGCGAGCAGCCCAGGGGCGAAATGCGGCTCGGCGAGGAATCCACCATCAGGGCTTCGTACTGGTCGGGCCGGGTGCCGATGGCGTTGAGCAGCACCACGCCGCCCATGGACATCCCGTACAGCAGTCGCCGGGGGTAAGCCAGGCTGTTGAGATGGGCGACGATTTCGCGGGTGTCGCCGACGATTGCGGCCAGACGGCTCCGGCCGGAAGACAGTCCGTAACCGCGGTAGTCGACCACGTAGACGTCGAGGCCGAGGTCGCGGAAGAATTGCAGTTCGGCGGCGATCTGATCGGCCAGCATGGCATTGCCGGGAACGACCAGCAGATAGCCCTGGGGGTCGGGGTGGCGCAGCCGGTAGCCGCCGAGCGTGCGGCCGTCGCGGGTTTTCAATGCCAGGCGCTCGATGTCGCGGATGGCTGCGATGCGGCGCGCGTCCGCTGCGCCGGCCACCGAGCGAAACAGCCAGAACGCCAGGGGCTCGCGCAGGCTTCCGCATACGCTGGTTTCGGCGCCGGCGGCGTCCGCTGCCGGGTTGCCGGACATCAGGGCCAGCAGCAGTCCCGCGCCGATGCGGCGGTGCGGCAGCGCGCCGCCGCTGTCGGCCCGCTGCCGGGCGATGTCGTGGATGCGCTTGTTTTTCAAGTTCTGTCCTCCGTGCCTGTTCCGGCAAGCTGTTTCGCCCTCCTGGCGAAGGCCACCCTGCGGCATTGCCGCCGATCAAACGCGCGCGCTGCGATCAAGCCTGACTTCGACGATCAGCGGCAGGTGGTCGGAGGCCACACGCGCCAGTTCCGGGTCCGGCACCTCGATCCCGGTCACCTCGAAGCCGGCGTCGACGAACACGTGATCGATACGGGTGAAAGGGAAACGGCCAAAAAACGTGCCTCGGGGCTGGTGGCTGTCCAGTTCGATCTGCGCGTCGTTGAGCCGCTTGCGCAAGCGGCGGCATACCGTTGATGCCGGCAGCGCGTTGAAATCGCCGCACAGGATCACCGGCCCCCGGCAATCGGGATGCGCCAGCCACTCGGCGCCCAGCAGCGCCTCGACCTGCGCGCGGCGTTCGCGCGGCAGCAGGCCGAGGTGGGTGTTCAGCACCTGGACTTCCGTGCCCTGCACGTCTATCGCCGCCCACACCGCCCCGCGCGGTTCAAGAAAGGGCTTGCCGGGCAGCCCCGGCAGCGCACCCGCCTTCACCAGGCGCATGGGCAGATGGGTCAGGATGGCGTCGCCGTAGCGTTCCTCTTCGAGATGCAGCGCCGGGTGAAAGTGGAAATCCATCTCCAGGTAGCGCGCGATCAGGTGGGCCTGATCCATGCCCTCGGTGCGCGCCCGCCCCACGTCCAGCTCCTGCAAGGCCACGATGTCCGGCGCGTAGCGGGCAATCACGCGCGCGATGCGCTCGGGCGCGAGTTTGCCGTCCATGCCGATGCAACTGTGGACGTTGTAGGTCATGACGCGCAGGGTCTGCGCGGTGTCCCGCCTCGGCGCCTTGGAGGCCTTGATCTCGCTGCGGCCGAGGAATTGCAAGGCTGCGTGGCGCAGATCGTAGGGCCTAAGATAGTCACGTCCGTTCGAGGGCAGCGGGATGTCCCGCGGCAGCAAGGCAAAGGCGTTGGTCTCATCGGGCCCCGCCCCGCCGTGGGCGCCATTCTCGATGGCGAAGCTGTAGCCGGGTTGGGCACCCGCCCGCCAGCCGCAGGCGATGAAATCACCGGCGTCGGGATGGTGGCACAAGGCGATGAGGTCTTGCGCCGCCTCATCGAGAAACGGATGGCCGGTTCCGAGGACCTCGGCAGCGTCCTCCGGCAGGGCGAATTCCCCGGCGTCGCTCCAGGCGCGGGCGCGCCCCGAACCGTTCTTTATCAGCACCAGCGGCGCCTTGGCCTGCTCCACCAGCGCGCGCGCCAGCGCGGTGCGCTCCGCCGCTACCAATTCCCGCTCATAATAAATCATCGCCACCGGCCCCAGCGGCGCCACGGTAAGCTTGGGGTCATCGGTTTCTTCCTGGCGCAGGTTGTTTACCGGAAACAAGCGTTGCACCCGCTTGCCGCCGAACAGCCGCACCCGTTGCAACTGTACCCCGCGCTGCCCGCTTGACCGATAGCGGATCGGCTCGCTTTGGTGGCGGGCGAATACTTCGGCCACGGCCTCGGCGAAGCTGCGGCCATGCGCCTTGTCGTAAGGCTGCGTGTGCTCCTGACCGTGATCGGAGTAAACCCAGACATCATAGTGACGGCGGGCTGAACGGTGCGCCGCGCGCCAGATGCGGGCGATGGCGTCATCAATCCCCTTCAAGGTCCATTGGGCAAACAGCGAGGACGGCCCGCGCCGGTGGGCCTGTTCGTCATAGCCGAGAAAATTCACATGGATGACCGGCAGCCCCCGCGCCACGTCTATCTTCGCCCCGATGGTGGCGAGCTCGCGCAGCAGGATGGCGATCACCACCCGGGTCGGGATGAACTTCAGTTCCTTGAAAAAGTCCTGGCCGGCGATCAGCCCGCGCACGAAGTCATGCAGCGCGAGCGCCAGTTCCAGCAGCAGCAGCACGGCGACGCGCAGGAAACTGTAGGCGTTGCTGATAACGAGAAAAGCCACCGCCAGCGGATTGGCGGCGCGCAGAACAGGCCCCCAGCCCGCGGCGGCCGGGCAGAAGTGCGGTTCCGCCGCGCCGCCGGTGTAGTTGTCCACGTAGCAACTGCCGCCCTGGAGCAAGGGCTCGCCGCCGGCGGCTTCGAGCTCGCGCTCAACCCGCGCGGCGGCGGCCGGTTCGAACATGCGCACCAGGCGTCCCGAGGCGCGCTCCATGAAGTTGAAACCCGGCACCGCGCCCTTGACGCCGTAAAAGAGCTCGCCCTGAACTGCGGCGGTCGTGGCTGGCACACCTGCGTACTGGCGGTGCAGCCGGTAGTGTTCGCGCTTGATGAGCCGGTGCATAAAAGGCATCTCGCCCCGTTCCATCGCGCGCTCGAGCTCGCGCTGCGAAAGTCCGTCAATCTGGATCATGACCAGGCCGGGGGCGGTCCCGGTGCCCCTCGATAGCGGCAAGCGCAGCAGGCGCGCCAGCCATTCACTGCGGCTGAACATGCGGCGCAAGCGCCGCAGAAAAGTTTCGATACGGCCGATCACACAGGCCCCCGATCATGGGTTTCCGGCCCGCCGAATGCGGCGACGGCGGCGCCCGCCGTCCCCTTGAGGATGGCCCATTCGGCCACGATGAGATGCAGCACGTGTTCCCACTGCGCATCTTTTTCGCTGCGCCCGACCAGGGTCCGCGCGCGCAATGCCTCGTAGCAGCCCAGGGCCGTGGCCGCCGAGCGCGGCTTGGAGAAGTCTTCGGCGGTGTCGCGCGCGCTTTGTTTGAGCGCTTGCCTTTCTATCCGGGGCAGATCGGCCACCCATTGCAATGCGGCAGTGAACGCCGCAGTGTCTTCTCCATGCAGCAGCCGCCCATTGCGCCCGTCCTTGACCACTTCCCGCACGCCGGGCGCGTCCAGACCCACCACCGGCACGCCCGCGGCCATGGCCTCGGTCAGCACCATGCCCTGGGTCTCGCTCCTGGAAGCGAAGGCGAATACGTCCATGGCGTGGTAGGCATCGGCCAATTGCGGCGGTTCGAGGATGCCCGCCACGTGCAGGCGCTCGCTCAAGCCATCGCGCTCGAATATCGCCCGGATATCTGCCTCCGACGAACCCTTGCCCACCAGCAGGAAATGGGCGCGCGGCGCCGTCTTGAGGAAGGCGGCCACCGCCTCGGACAGAAACACCAGGTTCTTCTCCGGCGCCAGCCGCCCCAGGTGTCCCACCACGAAGGCGTTATCGGGAATGCCCATCCTCCTGCGGAAGCCCGCTGCATCGCCTTGCGCGAAGCGCTCCATGTTCACGCCGGTGGGCACCACCGCGATGGGCGCCTCGACCCCGCGCTCGCGCAGCAGGGTAGCAATGCTTTCGCTGGGGGCGAACACCTGGTCGCACAGGTTGGCGTAGCGGGTGGCCAGCTCGATTACGAAGCGCCGCAAGGCCGGCGAGTCTCCCGGTACGTAATGGGTGTACTGCTCGTACAGGGTGTGATGGGTGAAGACGAGCGGCAGCTCGCGGTAGCGCGCCACGCGCAGCGCCGTCATGCCGAGGAGATACGGATGATGGGAATGCACGAGGCCGGGGCGGAAGGCATCGAGCGCCTCGGTGAGCAGCCCCGATACCGGCAGCACGGCGGAAAAATCGCTGCCGTTGAAATTCTGGATGGCCGGGATGCGCACCACCTCGGGCTCGTCTTGTGGCTGGTCGGCGAACTCCGGCGCCACCACCAGCACGCGATGGCCGCGACGCCGATACTCGGCGGCGAAAGCCTCCACCGAGCGCGCCACCCCGCCCACGTGCGGCGTGTAGGTATTGGTCAGCATGACGATATTCATGTGTTTCCTTGCATCAGATCTACGGATGTCGCATCCGGTTTGGCGACGACGGGCCGTAAGCCGGGCAGGCGCACCTCGATGGCCGGCGCCGCGCCATGCCAGGCGCCGCGCCAGGCGACGGTCACGCGCCCGGTGTCTTCACTGCGCTCGACGGTGATCGAGACCGGGCCGAAAGCCGTCGGCGCGGGGCCGAATGTCAGCGGCGCGCCGCCCGCGAGCCAGCGTGCCGGCACGCCCTGGCACAGGATCAGGCTTTCATCCTCCTCGCGCACGAAACAGTTGCGCATCATCAGCACCCACTCCGCCGCCGCCCACACATGCTGGCCGTCGCCCATGCAGCCGCCGTGGGTGCGCGGGTGTATCGCCTCGGGCCACTGGCCGGTGGGCGAGGCCAGTTTTGCAACTGCGTCCACCAACTCCAGGTAACGCGGGTCGCCGGCGCGCAGCAGCACCTGGGCCAGGTGCAGGGTCAGGTAAGGGTTGATGCCGGAGTGGATCATGTCCTGGAAAAACCCGCCCTCAACCAGGCAGTGCTCCAGCAGGAACTCGACCGTGTCGAGCAGGCGCGGATCATCCGGCGCGCAAAGTTGCGCCGGGTAGCCCGCGGCCAGCGAGCCGATGGCCCCGGCATCCATCCGGCGGTAGGGCGAGGCCGGCATGGCGGGTCGCCCCAGGCGTTCGGCCACCCCGGCGAGGCTGCGCTCGACGGCCTGCCGAAACGCCTCGCCCTCGCGTGCAAATTCCTCGCGCAAGACATCCTCGCCCGTCAGCTTGCACAGCGCCGCCGCCGAGCGCAAGCCGGCGATGCCCCAGAAGTCGTCCCAATAGTAGTAGTCATTGGGGCCGAGATGCTCGGCGGAAAATCCCGCCGGCAGCAGGCCGGCGTGCGGGGCATCCGTATCCTCGGCCAGGCGCTTGCGCACGATCCAGCGCGCGCCCCGCACGATGGACTTGCGCCATTGCGGCTTGGGCGCGCACCCCGTGAGTTCGCAAAAGCGGTGCATGATCCATAACGCCTCGCCGTTGGAATCCCACTCCCCGTCCTGGGAATGAAAATAGCCGCGCGCGGTCTGGCGCGGCGGAAAGCGGTCCAGCGCGCGCTCGGCGCGCCCGGTTAAACCGGCGCACAACAGGCCATGAATGATGAACACGGCATCGCGGAACCAGAAGCGCTTGTAGGTATACGGGCCGGGGTACACGTCATCGGGTGAGTGCAGAATCAGTGTGCGCAACGCCGCCTCGTACAGGAATTGAAAATGCGCATCGGGGATGCGCAGTCGACAATGACCGTGCAGGGCTTTTTCCCAGGCGTTATCGGCTGGCGACGCAGCCTGACAGGTTTTGCCCAGCGGTACGCTGGCGCGGATCGTGCGTGGCTGCCCGGGTTCCAGCCGGAACAGCGCCGCCGCCGTGGCCATGCCCACCTCGCAAACGCCTCGCTGCTGGTCCTCGATATCCTGCAGATGGATGTGCACGTCGCCGGCCCGGTAATCCGAGACATGATGCCGCTGCGCCGGGGCATCGAACTCGACGGCGCACTGTCCCTCGATGCTCCAGGCGGTGCGCTCGGGCGACAGGCTCACTTCATGGATGAAGCTGACGCCCTCGGGGTTGTAAGGGCGCAACGCCAGCACCAGCCAGCCGCCGCTGTCCGCCTGCGCGGTCAGCGCCAGTTCGCAGACCGGCTGGGCGGAACCCGGTTTGGCCACTCTGGATTTGACCTCGGCGCGGCTGGTCAGGGCCAGTCCCGCCGCGCGGCTGGTCGTGACCACGGCCACCCCGTCGCCCAGGTCGAGGCGCTGCTCGCAGGCATCGCTGCGCGAGGGCAACAGCCAGCGTCCGTCGTCGGTCTTGATCCAGCCGTCCAGCGACCAGCCGTCGTACAGCGGCGTGAGCAAACCGCGCGGGCCGACGATGGGCAGTTCCGGGCAATCGGGCCAGCCGACGGCGGTCCAGTTGCGATGGGTGAGATTGACATGGGAAATGGCGAACCCGCGCGGGATGAAGGCGTCGTCCCTGGGGTCGAACTGGCGTTCGACCCAGTAGGGCCACACCCAGTCCAGGTTGTGCTGAATCACCCGGCTGTTGATGAGGCCGCGGGCGTGGAACACCACCCCGGCGCGCAGCAGCTCGATGGGTTCCCCCACCTCGGAGGGCTGGGCGAAGCGGTGCAGGCGCGCCAGCAGATTCAGCGGGTCGAGAAAACCGTGGGCACGCGCCACGCGGCGAACCAGAAACCGCCAGGGCAACCATTTCATCCACATAGTCAGTTTCCTTCCTCTGCCGCCGTGTACTTGGCCAAGGCCCGGCGCGCCAGGCGATTAAGATAAATCAGCAGGGCGACGGTCGCGAGAAAACCGGCGCCGTAGAGGGCCCATTCCAGCGGCGTGCGGTCCGCGCTGCGCGCGCCCAGGGTGGCGATGTCGGCGGCGATCGAACCGAGATACACATTGTGCAGCGAGAACGGGATGATGCCGACGAAGGTCCCCGATACGAAACCGCGCAGCGAAAAGCGCGTCAGGCCGAAGAAGTAATTGGAAAGCTTGAAGGGGAAGAACGGCACCAGCCGGGTCAGCAACACGATCTTCCAGCCCTGCGGCGCGAGCTCTTCGCTGACGAGCTTCAGCCTGGCGTGCGCGAGGATAAACCGCGTGGCGCGCGCACCGAACAGGTAACGCGCGATCAGGAAGGCGAGCGTCGCGCCCAGAGTGGTGCCGAGCACCACGTACACCGTACCCTCCACGACGCCGAACACGAAGCCTGCGCCGGTGGTGAACATCACGCCCGGCAGCACCAGCACCACCACCAGCGTCATGACCAGAATGAACAGCAGCGGCGCCCAGGCGCCCTGTGCGTCCAGCCACTCCAGCAAGCGCAGCACCTGCTGGTGGGTATCGAAATAAATCAGCACACCGAGGACGGCGGCCACAAACAGCACGCTGACGGCGAGGCTCCAGACTGGCGACCTTGCTCGAATCACGACAATTTCTCGATGACGTGGCGCCGCCCCAAGTGCAGCGCCACCACCAGCACCGCGGCGGCGGCGATCGCGTGCTTGATCGTGTGTCCGCTGACCAGCCCGCCGGTCAATTCGAAAACCGGGCGGTCGCCCAGATCGAACAGCAAGGCCAGCAGATACAGCCCGATGACCGCCAGAATGGCGCGATCGCCGCTGTAGCGCGGCGGATAAAGCCACAGCAGCAGCGGGATCAGCAGCATGGGATAAAGCTGCATCAGCAGGTAGGGACGCAGGTCGCCCATCCCGCGAGCCTCGCTCCAGCCCCACCAGGCGACACTGCCGAGGCCGGCGGCCAAAAGCAGCGGCAGCAGGCGCAGCCCGGCCCGGGGGCTGACGCGCTCGGACACGATGGCGGCGAACCACGCCATGAACGCCAGCATCATCGCCAGCCGGTCCCACAGCAGCCGGTCGTTGCCGGGAGCGAGGTGGTAGTATCCCGAGCCGAGGCCGACCAGCCCGGCGCCGAAAAAGAACAGCCAGTAAGGCCGTGCCTCGCGCTGGTCCCGGAAAACAGCCCTCCCCCGTGCCCGCTGCATGAATCGAAGACCGATGGCCCCCGCCAGCACGAACAGCGCGTTGGACACGGTATCGAGGCAGTTGGGCAGGCCCCAGCAGGCGCGCCGATCGGCGAAATCGTGATAGCTGAGCGGCTGCGCAATGGGTGGCAGCACAAAGGCGAGCCCCGCCAGCATGCCAACCAGCAGCCACAGGCCAAACGCCCTGGCACGGGGGGCGGCGCTCACGCGCCCGCCTCGCGCTCGGCCAGCAGCAGGTCGATCACGCGCCACAGCCGCCACAGGTCGGGCAGTTCCTCGCGCCAGAAGCGCCACGAGAGCAGATTGGAAATGCTCATATCCACGTGCCCGAGGACGCGCCGGATGAGAAACACGCAGGCCCGTCCCTCCGGCACGGCGGCGGCGAGCGCCAGGCTCTCCGTCCAGGGAATGAGATTGTCGTTCCTGCCGTGCACCAGGATCAGCCGCGCCTGCAGCGGCCCGAGATCGTGCCGCGCGAGATCGAGCCGCTCGATGTCCTCGCGCATGGCCCGGGGCAGCCGCGCGAACAGTTCGGCAAAGCGCGCGGGATCGGTGTTGACGGCCAGCGCATACACCGCCTGCGCACCCGGGCTCAGCCTGGCGGCGAGCGGCGCCAGGTCGGCCTGGGGGTCGCGCATGCGCAGCGCCACCATGCGGTCGAACACCTCGCGATCCGGCGCCGCGGCGAGGTAATCCAGGCTGGAATAGGCCAGCACCATGCGGCCGGTATCGTCCGG
>JAJYXA010000031.1 GCA_021791235.1 Pseudomonadota bacterium | reverse complement strand
GGGGCGCGCCACCGTGTTCGACGCGCTGCCCCGGCTGCGCGGCGCCAAGTGGATCGCCATCGGCCGGTTGGACTACAACACCGACGGCCTGATGATCTTCACCACTTCGGGCGAGCTCGCCAACCAACTGATGCACCCGCGCTTCGAAGTCGAGCGCGAATACGCCGTGCGCGTGTTGGGCGAACTGACCGAGGACATGATTGCGCAATTGCTGGCCGGGGTGGAGCTCGACGACGGTCCGGCGCGGTTGCAAAGCTGCTTCGCCGCGGGCGGCGAGGGCGCCAACCGCTGGTATCGCGTCATCATCAAGGAAGGCCGCAAGCGCGAAGTGCGGCGGCTGTTCGAGCACTTTGGCCTGACGGTGTCGCGGCTGACGCGCATCCGCTTCGGCCCGATCGCGCTGCCGCCGCAATTGCGCCGCGGGCAGAAGATGGAACTCGACGACGATCTGGTCGCGCGCGTGATGGAATGGGCGGGGATGACGCCCACGCCGCGCCGCCAGATGCGCGGCGTGCCCGACAAGCACACCCGCAAGCCGCGCATGCGTTAGTCCGGGCGGGCATGGCCCGTCCGGACACGACTTATTTTTCCGTCAGTTTCTTGATCACGCCGGCCGCCCACTCGCGGCCGCCCAGCCCGAACGCCAGCGCAAACGCCAGGCCGATCGCGCCGAAGCCGATCTGGAAAGCGGCGGTCAGCAGCGTGGTGCCGATCGCCAGCTGCTCCAGCGCCACGAATACCACAAAGATGATGACCCCATACTCCGACAGCGTGCTGATGGTGAGCGCGCCCTGCACGCCGATGTTGTTGAGGTAGGCGAACGCCATGCGGTTGATGAAGCGCGCCACCAGCACGCCGAACACCAGCACAAGAATGGCGACGATGATGTTGGGGATGTAGAGCACGACCTTGTTGAACAGCTCGGCCACCATGTGCAGGCCGAGGCTGTTGGCCACGGTGACGATGACGACAAAAATGACAATCCAGTAGGCCAGCTTGGCGAGCAGCCGCGACAGCGACACGTCCAGATTGCCCTGCCTGAGGAAGGCTTCGATGCCGGTTTTTTCGGCCAGGCTGTCGAAGCGCAACAGATCCAGCAGTTTCATGACGCCGGTACGCACCAGATTGGCGAGCAGCCAGCCGACGAACAGCAGCAGCAGGGCTGCCAGCAACTGCGGCACGAAGCCGGCCAGTTGCGTCCAGAAAGAAGTCAGGGATGCGACGAACACGTCGAGTTGTTGCTGCATGACACACTCCTTCATTGCTGCGGAAAGGCGCATTATAGCGAACGCCTCAGGCGGGTTTTTTTCATTGCCGTGAAGCCTACGGATACAAAAAATGCAAAGGCCTGTTCCCTGTCGGTCTTTGTGCCTACACTGTAGGAAACGACGCATTCCAGACCATGCTCTCTCAGCCAGACCCGGCCGGATTCCTGCCTCTCGATCGATTGCATGCGCTGGTGGCCCGGCTCATGCGGCTGGGCTACCGATGTCTGGGCCCCGCCGTGGAAAACGGCGCCATCGTGATGCGCGAGCTCGATGCGCCCAATGCTGTGCCGCGCGGCCTGCAGGCCGAGCAGTCGGCGGGACGCATCCGGCTGACGCGGGATCCCCGTCACCGCTATTTCGCCTGGGCCAACGGGCCGCAGGCGATCAAGCCGCGGACATTTGCGCCTCAGGAATCGCTGTGGCGCGTGGAGCGGGACGCGGCGGGCGCCCTGCAGTTCACGGCCGTGCAGCCGGCAGCGCCTCTTCAGGCCATCATCGGCGTGCGCGCCTGCGACCTCGCCGCGCTGGCGCTGCAGGATGCGCATTTCCTGCGCGAAGGCCGGCGCGACGCGCACTATGCCCGCCGGCGCGAACAGCTGTTCCTGGTCGCGGTGCAATGCGCCGAACCGGCAGCAACGTGCTTTTGCGCGTCCACCGGTGACGGCCCGACCCCGGCCACGGGCTACGATCTCGCGCTGGCGGAACTGGCGGAGGGCTTCGTCGCGGTGGCGGGCAGCGACAAGGGGCGGGCTGTTTTCGACTCGCTGCAGCTGCCCGCCGCGACCCCGCAGCAGATCGAGGCGGCCCGCCAGCAGGGGCAGGCTGCTGCGGCCGCGCAGACGCGCAGCCTGCCCGGACGCAATCTGCGCGATGCCCTGATGAGCCGGCTGGACCATCCGCGCTGGGACGAGGTGGCGGCGCGCTGCCTCGCCTGCGGCAACTGCACCGCGGTGTGCCCGACCTGCTTCTGCCATGCCGAAATTGATGAGCCCGCCCTCGACGGACAGTCGAGCGGGCATGTGCGCATCTGGGATTCGTGCTTCGGCGAATCGCACGGCCATCTGCACGGCTTCAACGTGCGGCCCGACATCCGCAGCCGCTACCGCCAGTGGCTCACCCACAAGCTCGCCACCTGGCACGACCAGTTCGGCCGCAGCGGCTGCGTCGGCTGCGGCCGCTGCATCGCCTGGTGCCCGGTGGGTATCGACCTGACCGAAGAAGTCGCCGCCCTGATGAGTGGTACCGATCAACCCTCTGATGGAACTACTCGCCATTCGACTAAGCCCGCAAGCGGGCAAGTCGCTGGTTATCCCCGGCCCTCTCCCGCAAGCGGGAGAGGGGGATAACGTGATGCCCAAACCGATCGACGCCGGCGCGCCGCATGCCGCCACCGTGGTGGCGCGCACCCCGGAATCGCCCACCATCTTCACCTTGCAGCTGCGCCTCGACGATGCGGCGGCGCGGGCGGCCTACCGCTTCGCGCCCGGCCAGTTCAACATGCTGTATCTCTATGGCGTCGGCGAGGTGCCGATTTCCATCATGTCCGACCCGGAGGACCGCGACGGCATCGGCCACACCCTGCGCGCGGTCGGACGCGTCACCCGGGGGTTCGCCGCGCTCAAGCCGGGCGACCGGGTGGGGTTGCGCGGGCCGTTCGGACGCGGCTGGCCGCTGCAGGAAATGGGGGGGCGCGACGTCGTGCTGGTGACCGGCGGACTCGGCTGCGCGCCGGTGGTGTCGGTGATTCATTACGTGCTGCGGCGGCGCGAGCGCTTCGGCAAACTGGTCATCATCCAGGGCGTGAAGCATGCCGACGATCTGGTCTGGCGCGAGCAGTACGATTGCTGGGTGAAGCTGCCGGATACCCAGGTGCTGGTGGCGGCCGACGAGGGGGCGGCATTCTGGCCCTGGCATGTCGGGCGCGTGACGGAACTGTTCGATCTCGCCCGCTTCAACCCGACGCGCGCGGTGGCGATGATGTGCGGGCCGGAAGGCATGATGCGCGTCACCGCCGGACAGCTGCTGGCGCGCGGCCTGCCCGAATCGAGCCTGTTCCTCAGCATGGAGCGCAATATGCAATGCGCCGTCGGGCGCTGCGGCCATTGCCAGTTCGGCGGCAGCTTCGTCTGCCGCGACGGCCCGGTGTTCAACTGGGGCGAGGTCAAGTCATTGCTTGGGCACAGGGGATTCTGATGAACGCGCCGATGGAACATCCCCCCAGGCCGCGCGTCGCGGTACACAAGTTCAGTTCCTGCGACGGCTGCCAGCTGGCCCTGCTCAATCTCGGCGAGGACCTGCTCACGCTCGCCGGACGCGTCGAGCTGGTGCATTTCGCCGAAGCCGGGCCGCTCGATCCGGATACCGACGTGGAGGTCGCGTTTGTGGAAGGCAGCGTGTCGACACCGGAAGACCTGGAACGCATCCGGCGTATCCGCCGGCACAGCCGCATGCTGATCGCCGTCGGCGCCTGCGCCACGTCAGGCGGCATCCAGGCCTTGCGCAACGGCGCCAGGGTCGCGGAATGGGTGGCGCAGATCTACAGCCATCCCGACGCGATCGCCAGCCTGGAACGCTCCACGCCGATTTCCAGCCACGTGAAGGTGGACTTCGAACTGTGGGGCTGCCCGGTCAGCGGCCCGCAGATGCTGGCGGTGGTGAATGCGCTGCTGCTCGGCGTGGCGCCGCGCGACAACGCCGACAAGGTGTGCATCGAATGCAAGCGCCAGGGCACTCCCTGCGTGATGGTGAGCCGCGGCATCGCCTGCATGGGACCGGTGACGCGGGCGGGCTGCGGTGCGCTGTGCCCCGGCCTCGGCCGCGACTGCTACGGCTGCTACGGCCCGGCGGAAAATGCCAACGCCGACGCGCTGGCGGCGCAGTTCGCAAGCCTGGGGCTGGCGCCGCAGGCCATCGCGCGGCGTTTCCGGTCGATCAATAGCCAGGCGCCGGTGTTTCTCGCGGCCGCCGACAAACTCAGGGCCGGCAGTCATGACTGAACGGCGCAGCGTGGCGATCCACGTTCCGGTGCTCGCGCGGGTGGAAGGCGAGGGCGCGCTCGACCTGCGCATCGACGGCGGCGAGATCGCCGAGCTGCGCCTGCGCATTTTCGAGCCGCCGCGCTTCTTCGAGAAATTTCTCGAAGGGCGCCACTACACCGAAATCCCCGACCTGGTGGCGCGCATCTGCGGCATCTGCCCGGTGGCCTACCAGGCCACCGCGGCGCAGGCGCTGGAAAGGCTGTACGGCGTCGAGCTCGATCCGTGGGCGCGCGCCATGCGCCGGGTGTTCTATTGCGGCGAATGGATCCAGAGCCACAGCCTGCACATCCACCTGCTGGCCGCGCCGGATTTCTTCGGCTGCAACAGCGCCATCGAACTGGCGCGCATCGTGCCCGATGAGGTGCGCCGCGGCCTGCGCATCCAGGCGCTCGGCAACGAACTGATGGACCTGTTCGGCGCACGCTCGGTGCATCCGGTGGGGATTCGGGTCGGCGGCTTCCATGGTGCGCCTTCGCTGCCCCGCATCCGCGAGATTCGGGAAAAACTGCGTGCCGCGCTGCCCGAGGCCGAAGCGCTGGTCCGCTGGGCAGCCGCCATCCCGGTGCCGCAGGACGGCCAGCGATTCGTTTCGGTGGCGATGCAGGATGGGAACGACTATGCCATCGAGCGCGGCCGGATTGGCGTCAGCGACGGCCTGCAGATCGAGCCGGAAGCCTTTGGTGCGCACTTTGCCGAGCAGCACGCGCCGCATTCCACCGCGCTGTTCAGCACCTATCGCCAGCAACCCTATCTGGTCGGTCCCTTGGCGCGGCTGAATCTCAACCACGCGCGTCTGCCTGAACGGGTCAAAACGCTGCTGGCTGAAAGCGGCATGGTGCTGCCGAGCCGCAACCTGTTCCACAGCCTGCCGGCGCGCGCGGTGGAAATCCTGCTCGCGCTGCACGAGGCGTTGCGCCTGCTCGACGGCTATCAAGTGCCGGACTCGCCCTGGGTGCCGGTCTGCCCGCGCGCCGGCGTGGCGACCGGCTGCACCGAGGCGCCGCGCGGCCTGTTGTGGCACCGCTACGAAATGGACGGCGAAGGCTGCGTGGTCAACGCGCGCATCGTGCCGCCAACCAGCCAGAACCAGGCGCGGATTGAAGAGGATTTGCGGCTGTCGCTGCTCAACTTCGGGCTCGACCAGCCGGACGACGCGCTGCGCCTGCACTGCGAAAAAGTCATCCGCAACTACGATCCCTGCATCTCCTGCGCCACCCATTTCCTGAAGATGCGCGTCGAGCGCACATGAGCAGGGTGCGCATCCTCGGCATCGGCTCGCCGTCGGGCGACGACCAGGCCGGCTGGCTGACCGTCGATGCCCTGCTGGCCGCAGGCGTGCAGCATGGCGACGGCGTCTCGATCGAGAAGCTGGACCGCCCCGGCGCCGGCCTGATTACCCATCTCGGAAATGCGAGCCGGGTCATTCTGATCGATGCCGTGCAAAACGGCGACCAGCCAGGCCGGATCCGGCGTTTCGATCAGAAGGACTGGCCCACCTATGGGCAGGGATTTTCCAGCCACGGCTTCGGCGTGCTGGATGCGCTGTTGCTGGCGCGTGCGCTCGGCGGCATGCCGCCCAGGCTGGACCTGTACGGCGTCGAAATCGGCGGTGTGGTGCAGGGCGCGCAACCCGGCACCGAGGTTCAGGCCGCAGCGCTGCAACTGGCCGCCATCATCGCTGCCGAACTGGTTTCAGGTCCGAAACCCGATGGCCTCGACTGACGCAGGCCGGCCGGCGCCGTCGCTCTCCGCCCTTCACGGGTTCGACGCGCGTGCCGGAACCCCGCACGCGCCTCGTTTCATGGCAGAGCGGAACGGCTCGGCACGTGGCAAGCCATGGCGCGGCTGAATCAGGCGCTTTCCATGAGGCGGCTCCCGTCCATCACCCGCTGTCTGGCGTGGGGCGGGGGGATTTCAAGGGTAGGGCGGGCGGAGCGTGGTTGTTGCAACCACGGCCTGCCCCTTGCGGGTGGAGCCCACCGTCATGTCGTTTCGACGGATGCCGGTGCCTGGCGGGGGATCGCACCGCGTGGGCTCCGCCCACCCTACGGCCAGTGCGAGGATGCATAGGGTGGGCGCAGCCCACGCGTCGGTCGGCGCGAGAGTGTGGGTAGGGTGGGCGCAGCCCACGCGGTGCGGACGATGGATTGTGGCGGCTCAGGCGCAATCCGCCTCGGGCATGGGTTCCTCGTCCGCCAGCTTGCGGCCGAAGGGCATGCGGCGCTGGTCGATGAACAGGCTGCTGCCGTCGATGCGCCTGGCCATGTGCTTGGCTTCGGAGGCGGCGCGCGCCACTTCCGATAGTGGTGGAAATGGATGGGATCGACCCGCACCGCGCCGAATCCATGGGTGAAGACAATCGACGGACGACAAGTGGAAAGTGTGACGTAAGCATGAAGCAGGCGTACATGACAGAGGGGGTCTTCAGCCATGGATTCGGCGCGGTCGGGCTGTTGTTGCGGCGCGATGCGTGACCCTGCGATGGCCGGCGCCGGATTCGCCCCTATACTTGCGACAGTATCAAGTGAGCCTCGCGGTTGTCGTAATATGCAGAGGCTCGATTTCCAAGGACAATAATCGCGTGGTATGCCGTACTTTTCTGCAAGCCTGGCTGCTTTGGCTGGGGTCGTTTTCACTGGCATGGGCCGCGCCAGACCGTATTCCGGTCCGGGTCGGCGTATTCGAGAATTCGCCGATCGTCACTGCGGCGCCCGGCGTGCCCCCCGAAGGCATCGCGATCGACGTGATCCGCTGGGTGGCCGAGCGGGAAGGCTGGCAGGTCACCTATGTTCCCGATACCTTTGACGATCTCCTTGCGCGCCTGGACAAGGGCGATATCGACCTGCTCGTAGGCATCGCCTACAGCGACGAGCGCGCAAAACGTTTCCGGTTCGGCCGGCAGAGCCTGATCGGCAACTGGGGGATGGTGTTCCGTCATGCGGAGGCCGATATCGATTCGCTGCCCGACCTCAAGGGCAAGCGGGTCGCGCTCATGCGCGGCGGCATCCACAGCCAGGCCCTGATCGAACTGGCGGCGCAGTTCCACGCACCGTTCACACCGGTCTACGTCGACACCTATTCCCAGGTGCTGCAAGCGATCGTCGAGCAACGCGCCGACGCGGGCGCGGTCAACCGGGTGTTTGCCGCGCTGCACGCGTATCAACCCGATCTGGCGGTGACAGGCATCGTGTTCAACCCCATCTTCGTTCACTACGCGGCGCCAAAGCACGCCAGCCCGGTCCTGCTGGATGCGCTCGACCGGCATCTGGCCGCACTCAAGGCGGACACCGATTCGGCCTACTACGATTCCTTGCGCCGCTGGCTCGAAGCGGCGCCTGCCAGCCGCACTCCCCGCTGGCTGCCATGGGCCGCCGCCGCCGTCGGCATCCTGCTCGGCCTGGTGCTGGCGATTGCCGGTTTCCTGCGTCATCAGGTGCAGCGGCAGACCGGCGAACTGCAGCGGCGCGCCGATCAGTTGCAGTCGGAGATCGAACAGCGCAAGCAGGTCCAGAAACATCTGAACCAGCTTGCCTATTTCGACGGGCTGACCCGCCTGCCGAACCGCGAGGGGTTCCGCATCGCGCTGAACCAGGTGCTGGAAGGCATGCAGGGCACCGATGAACGCCTGGCCCTGCTGTTCATCGATGTCGACCGGCTGAAGAACATCAACGACGGGCTGGGGCACGGCGCCGGCGATCTGCTGTTGCAGCAGATCGCCGTGCGCCTGCAATCGGTGTTGCGCGCGCACGATCATCTGAGCCGTTTCGGCGGCGACGAGTTCGTCGTCGCGGTGTCCGAGATCGGCGAATCGTCGGATGTCGAACTGGTCGCAAACCGTCTCCTGAAAAGCCTGGCCGAGCCGATCGACATCGGATCTACCCAGATATACAGCAGCGCCAGCATCGGCATCGCGCTGTATCCGGACGATGCGGATTCGCTGGAGTCGCTGCTCAAGCATGCCGATACGGCCATGTATCAGGCGAAGGAGCAGGGCGGCAACCGTTACCAGTTCTACCACGCCCAGCAGACCGCGCGCGTGGTCGAACGGCTGACGCTCGATACCCGGCTGCGTCAGGCGCTGGAACGCGACGAACTGATTTTGCATTACCAGCCGATCGTGGAACTGAGCAGTCGGCGCATCGTCGGGGTCGAGGCGCTGCTGCGCTGGAACGATCCGGAGCAGGGCCTGGTGATGCCGGGCGCGTTCATTTCCGCCGCCGAGGACACCGGCCTGATCGTTCCGCTCGGCGAATGGGTGCTGGAAGCCGGCTGCGCCCGGATGCGCGAATGGCAGAAGCAGGGCAAGGCAAACGGAATGACGCTGTCGGTGAACGTCTCGACCCGGCAGTTCGAGGGGCAGCGCCTGGTGAGATCGGTCGAGCAGGCGTTGTCACGCACCGGTCTTGCGCCGGAATGCCTGGAACTCGAGATTACCGAGAACGTGATGCTGATCATGAACGACGACGTGCGCAGCAGCCTCGACACCTTGCGCGCCATGGGCGTGCGGTTGTCGCTCGACGATTTCGGCACCGGCTATTCCAGCCTGAGCTACCTCAAGCAGCTGCCGTTTCACTCGCTCAAGATCGACCAGTCGTTTGTCAGCAAGATCCCGGGGCAGCCGGGCGACACCCAGATCGTCACGACGATTCTGGCGCTGGCAAAAGGGCTGGATCTGGAGGTTGTCGCCGAGGGCATCGAAACCTGGGCGCAGTATGATTTCCTGCGCGAGCATGGCTGCGAATTCGGCCAGGGCTATCTGATGAGCCGGCCGCAGCCGGCGGACGCGCTGGCTGCCATGCTCGGCCGGCCTCTGCTTGCCGACAACGCTTAGCTTTTTACGGCAGGTCTTCGCGCCGCAGCAGGAACACGAACTGGTCGCCGCTTTCGGTGTCGAGCCAGGTGAAGGGCAGGGCGGGGTAGGCGGCCTCGAGGGCGTCGCGGTTGTGGCCGATTTCCACCACCAGCAGGCCGCCGGGCTTGAGGTGGTTTTTGGCCGTGGCGAGAATCCGCCGGGTCGCGTCCAGGCCGTCCTCGCCCGAGCCCAGTGCCAGCTCCGGCTCCGCCTGGTATTCCGGCGGCAGCGCGGCGATCGACGCGGCGTTCACGTAGGGCGGGTTGCTGAGGATGAGGTCGTAGCTGCGGCCGTCCAGCGCCGCGAACAGATCCGACTCGATCAGCTCGATCCGGTTCTGCAGGCCGTAATCGGCGACGTTCTTCGCGGCAACCTCCAGTGCTTCGGCCGATAAATCCACCGCATCGACCTCGGCATTCGGGAAGGCCAGCGCCGCCAGGATGGCGAGACAGCCCGAACCCGTGCACAGGTCGAGCGCGCGCGTCACCTCGTCCGGGTTTTCCACCCACGGCGCCAGCTGCTCGTGCAGCAGTTCGGCGATGAAGGAGCGCGGCACGATCACCCGCTCGTCGACATAGAAGCGGTGCTCGCCCAGCCAGGCTTCGTGGGTGAGATAGGCGGCCGGCAGGCGCTCGCGCACCCGGCGCTCGATCACCGCCTGCACTTCTTCCGATTCGCCATGCGTGAGGCTGGCGTCGAGGAAAGGCTCCAGCCGG
>JAJYXA010000402.1:3580-9912 GCA_021791235.1 Pseudomonadota bacterium | reverse complement strand
GGCGTCGGTGGGGTTCATGGGCATACCTTGCTTACTTGGTGCCGGGCTCGCGCTTGGCCACGGCGCGGCGCTCCACCACATTGATCTGGATCTGCCGGCACGGGATGAAGCGGTGCTGGAGCGCAGGCAGGCTTTTCCTGAGGCTGGCCTGGTAGGCCGGGTTGATGTTGGCGATGACCACGCCGGAGCCGCGCGGCAGGCGGTCGAGCACCACGCCCCAGGGGTCGACGATCATGCTGTCGCCGTGGGTTTCGCGGCCCGACAGGTGGTAGCCGCCCTGCGCCGGCGCGATCACATAGGCGAGGTTCTCGATCGCACGCGCGCGGATCAGGGTTTCGAAATGCGCGCGCCCGGTGGTGGCGGTGAAGGCCGACGGCACCACGATGATGTCGACGTCGGGCATGGCGCGGTACAACTCGGGAAAGCGCAGGTCGTAGCAGACCGACAGGCCGATGCGGCCGAACGGGCTGTTGACGACGACCACCTTGTCGCCCGGCTCGATCAGCTTGGCTTCCTGGTAGCGCTCGTTGCCGAGGTCGAGACCGAACAGGTGAATCTTGTCGTAGCGCGCCACCTGCTTGCCGCGTTCGTCGTACACCAGGCAGCTGTTGCGCACCTTGTTCGCCGCGTCGGCTTCCAGCGGCACCGAGCCGCCGACCAGCCAGACGCGATGCTTCTTCGCCACGCGCGACAGGAAGGCCTGGATCGGGCCGTGGCCTTCAACCTCGCGCGCCTTCACCACGTCGGCGTCCTTCATCCCCATGATGCAGAAAAATTCCGGCAGCACGATCAGACGCGCGCCGCCCTCGACCGCCAGTTCGATCAGCCGTTCGGCCTCGGCCAGGTTGGCCGGCACACTGGGCCCGGACGCCATCTGGATGGCCGCCACGCGCACCGTGCCGGCCTGGGGTGCGGCGGACTTTTTCACTTGCGCGCCCCTGGGACGCGCCACGCTGGTTTTTGCTGGTTTTTTCGTCGTCATGCAACAGATTCCACGATCACGGTTCAGACACCGGGGCTTCGGTTTTGGCTTTGCTCAATTTTTTGACATCGGGTGCCTGCCACGCCCCGGTCACCATGTATTCCTGGCTGATGGCTTCTTCAAACGGATCGCGCAGCAGCTTTTGCGCGGCCAGCGCACCCACTCCCGCCAACGGCCCGCCGATCAGGGCGCCCGCCACCGCCAGTCCCTCGGACAATTTGGGGATCACTTTCACCCGCAGCTGCACGGATTCCTGGTTGAGATCGGCCAGCCCGGACATGTTGACCTTGGCAGCCGGCCCGCGCATCCTGAAGTCGTCGCTGTAGACCACGCCGCGCGCGATGCGCAGGGTGGCGCTGATATCGTCGAAGGCATAGCCTTCATTGAAGATATCACGGAAATCGAAGTTCAACCGGCGCGGCAGCGATTGCAGGCTCAGCACGCCGAGCAGCTTGCCGGCACCCGGGTCGATCTTGAGAAACTGTCCGCCTTTGGCCTTGAAGTCGAGTTGCCCCGCCAGCGTGTCGAACGCGAAATCGGCCGGCGAGCCCACCCAGGTGGCATTGCCCCGGATCTCGGCGCTGCCGCGCTTGAGCGTTCCGGGGTAGCCGAAGCGGGCCAGAAATCCGCTCGCATCCAGCACGCTCAGATTCAGATCGGCGCGGGTTTCGCTCGGCGCGCCGTCACGCCACAGGCCGCTCATGCGGAATACGCTGTCGGGGTGCGCGAGTTGCAGGCTTTCGATCACCAGGCCTTGCGGCGCACCCCGCGCCACCGCCTCCAGCCGTCCCAGCGAACGGTCCTGCAGACGGAAATCCTCCACCGTCACGTCCAGCAGCGGGAAATCCGCTGCCGTCATGTTGACGCCGTCCGTCGTGCCGGCGCCGGGCAGCCGGGCCGGAATCGTCAGCTGCCTGAACAGCGCCGACACGCGGGCGGGCTGCTGCCTAAAGGACTCCGATCCACTACGGGCTGAAGCCCCTGTGGAATCGTATGCGCCGGCCGGACGATAGGTCACCACGCCGTCCAGCTCGCGCCCCGTCACCTGGGTGCGCAACAGACCGTTGCGGGTGCGCCCCTGCAGGCGCACCGCCTGGTAGCGCCGCCCCATCAGGTCGAACGCGTCGAAGCCGAGATCGATGCCCGACAGCGGCAGGGCCGCCTTGCCGTCGCCCTTGGGCAGCAATGCCAGCCAGCCCGAAACGTCCATGCCGCGACCGCTGCCGGCCAGACGCAGGCCGGGCTCGGCCGGCATCGCCGCCTGCCCGCCGAAGCGGATTTCGCCGCGGTCAAAGCCGCCTGCCGCGGTGCTGCGCCACACTGCGCCGACGGTCTGGCCCAGCCGCACCTCGTGCAGCCGGCCGTCGCCCTGCGGCTGGCTGCTCACGCGCAGCGGCAGCGGCTGCGCGGCGGCCTTCGCCAGCGGCGCCGGGAGGCTGGCGCCCAGCCCGACCAGATCGGATTCGATGCGGATGCGTTCGTCCGTCGGCTCCAGGTCGATCTGGCCACGCCAGCTTGCCTGGCCCGACAAGCGCTTGCCCCACGTCGCGCCGAGCCAGGGCATCATGCCCGCCGCGGTGGCACGGCCCTGCGCCAGGATCTGCACAGTTCCATTGCGCGTAGCGGTGTCGATGCGCAATGGGCCGTCGAGAAACTGCGCAGTCAGGGCTTCCGCATCCAGGCTGTCGCCGGTGAAATCGATGTCGCCGCGCACCTGGTCGAGCCGCGGCAGCCCCGCCGGAAACAGGGTATTGTCCAGGAACGACAGCCTGCCGTTCAGCGTGGTGTCGTGACTGCGACGCAGCGGCACCCGCAGCTTCAGGGCAAGTTTCATCGGCCCGCTGCCGTCCAGCGCATCGGTGAAGCCGCGCAGGCGCTCGCCCACCGGGCTGAAATTGGCAAAGCGGATGAAGTCCTGGACGGGGCCGCTGGCTTCGCCTTCGACATTCAACTGTTCTTCGCGATGGATCAGATCCGGGATGACCGCCTTCACCGGCGACAGGGCCACCCCGTAAATCCGTGCCTGTCTGGAGCTCACTTCCATGGTCTTGCCCTGGAACAGCACGCGTGCCTGGATGCCCTCGATGCGCGGCCAGTCCGGCACATACTCGATTACCGCATCGCGTACCTGCGCCTCGATCCGGAACACTCCGTTGCCCGTGTCGAACGGGAACTGCGCCAGATCGCCTTTCAGATTCAGGTGCACTGCGTCGGAACGCCCGGCCACGACACCCCGCTTCACCCAGTTGACCGTGTGGTCGCCGATTTTTTTCGGCAGATAGCGGTACACCGCCGTGCCTTCGGCGCGGCTCAGGTGCGCGCTCAGATCGATGACGCCGGGCCGGCCGGCGATCAGATCGTAGCGGCCCTGGGCCGTGCCTGCCATGTCCGCATTGGCAAAGGCCGCGTCGTCCAGCGTCAAGCGGCGGCCGCGCGGCGTTTTTTTCCAGCCTCCGCGCGCCCGCACGCGGTCGAACCCGAACGACGGCTCGCGGAACAGGCCGGGCAGGTCGAGGGACAGTTGCGTCGAATCGATCTCGAACACGCCTGCGCGCGCATCGCCCTCGATGCGCCCGCTGAGCCCGGCCAGTCCCGGCTGCGCGCCGACCGCCGTCACGCCCAGGCCGCTGAAGTGGGCCGCAACGTCGAAGTTGTCGAGGCCCGGCTGCGCGCCGCGCCAGCGCAGGCGCAACACGTCGAGTCGACCTTGCGGTTGCAGGGTGTGCAGGCGCGCGCGCAAGCCCGCATCCAGCGGCAGGCTCGGCAAAACATCCTGCCAGCCGTTCAGACCGAGGGCTTTTGCCGTGATTTCGCGCGACGTCGCGCCCCAGGCCAACCCCACGTTGAACGGCGCGCCCAGCGCAGCGCCTGGCCGCGCCACGCGCAGGTTCTCAAACGCCACGCGCTGCTCGCCCGGGCCGCGCCGCCATAGCGCCCGGCCGCGCACCTGCGCCAGCCGCAAGGCGGGCAGGCCCTCGCCCAGGGTGGTTTCGACCGCCCGCAGATCGAGGCCCGCGACCACCCCTGCCAGGCGGCCTTTCGCCACTTCGAATGTCAGCTTCAACGCACCCCAGCCCCGCCGGGGCTGATACGGCAGCGCCAGCCAGGCGCCCAGATGCGGGAACGACACCCCCGCCACGCTCGCATCGACCGAACCGTTCCAGGTCTTGCTGTCCTCCGCATCGCGGCTGCTCAGTTTTGCCTCGACCGTCAACGGCCGGGCCAGGCTGGCCGGCGGCACCGCCTGCAATGTCAGGCGGTGCGTGCGGCGCGTGTTGCTCAGCGTGAAGTCGACCGCCGTCAGGATCAGCGGCGGGGCGTTGCGCACTTCGTCCAGCCAGGTGAGCGTGGCCTCGCTCACGTGCACCCGGCCCTGCCGCAGCAGCCAGTTGGCAAAGCCGCTGCCGGGATCGGCCGGGTTGACGGGAATGCCGCCGACGTAGAGATGCCGGTCGCCTGCGCGCCGCACCCCAAGCGTCAGCCCTTGCATCTCGATGCGGTTGAAGCGCGGTTCCAGAAACAGCAGCGAACGCCAGGCGAACGCGGCCTTCAGTTCGGGCAGGTGGAGTGCCGGCCGGCCCTGTTGATCGTACAGGCGCACGCCCCGCAGACGGAATTCGGGACGCGCCTGCCGCCACACCCCCGACACCGCTTCCAGCGTCACCCGCTGGCCGAGCGCGCGCGACATCAGGCCGGCCACCGCGTCGCGGTGTTCGGCGATGTTCGGCAGCACCCAGAAAAACATCAGCGCGGCAGCCGTCGCAAAACCCAGCGCACCCAGCGCAGCCAGGGCCGCCAGCCAGCGCGATGCGCGGCGCAGGAACATGGAGAACGCGGGGGAAACGGTCATGGAAGAAGGCTCGCGGATTGCACGATTCTATGCGTTTGTCCGCGCCGTGCGGAAGGAATCCGGCAGGAAATGGGGGAACCTCACTCTCCGGTAAAGCGGTGAATCTGCCGGCGGTCGCGCTTGGTGGGCCGGCCCTTGATCGCCGCCGCCGGGCTGGCCGTCAGCTTGCGCTCGCCCGCCTGCTGCCGGCGGCGCGCCTGGCTGGCGGGGTCTTCCTCGTACAGTGCCTGCGCGACCGGCGCCGGTCCGCGCCGCGTCGACAGCGCACGCACCGTCAGGGTCCAGCCGGCCTCGCCGAGTTGGACCTCCAGCCGGTCGCCCGCTTTCACCTCGCGCGCAGGCTTGACGCGCGCGCCGTTCAGCTTGATCTGCCCATGCTCGATGGCCTGGGTGGCGAGGCTGCGCGTCTTGTAGAAGCGCGCGGCCCACAACCATTTGTCGAGCCGCATCCTGTCGAGCAGCGCGCGTTCAGGCGGCATCGAGCACTCCAGCGAACACATCGGGCCGGGTCAGCGCGCGGATGAACCAGTCGGCGCGTCCCAGTTCCTCGGCGGCGCGTGCAAACGAACCCCTGCGGTCGATGGCGTCGAGTATGGCCAGCGCATCCAGGGTCGGCGGCATGTTCGAATGATTTGGATGAATTGATCGAATTGTGCCGGTTTTACTGGCAGGAAACCACGCCTATAGTCATTCCATCGCCCGAACACAAAAGGAGCCCATCATGCTCACCGTGCGCAAATCGTCCGAACGCGGCCACGCCCATCACGGCTGGCTCGACAGTTTTCACACCTTCTCCTTCGCTGGCTATCGCGACCCGAACTGGATGGGCTTCGGCCCGCTGCGCGTGATCAACGAAGACCGCATCGCGCCGGGTGCGGGCTTCCCCACCCACAGCCACCGGGACATGGAAATCGTCACCTGGGTGCTGTCCGGCGCGCTCGAGCACAAGGATTCGCTCGGCAACGGCGGCGTGATCCGCCCCGGCGAAGTGCAGCGCATGCGTGCCGGCCACGGCATCGCCCACAGCGAATTCAACGCCTCGGCGACCGAGCCGGTGCATCTGCTGCAAATCTGGATCGAGCCGGATGCCTACGGCCTGGAGCCGGGCTACGGGCAGATCGCCTTTGCGCCCGAAAGCCTGCAAGGCCGGCTGCGGCTGATCGCCTCGAACGATGGCCGCGACGGCTCGGTGACGCTGCACCAGGATGCCGCCATCCGTGCCGGCCGGCTGGCGGCCGGCGAACGCGCCACGCTGACGCTCGCCCCGGGCCGGCGTGCCTGGCTGCAGGTGGCGCGCGGCCGGGTCAAGGTGCGAGGCACTCCGCTGGAAGCCGGCGATGCGGTGGCGGTCCGCTTCGAATCCGCCGTCGACATCGAGGCGCTGGAAGCCAGCGAGCTCGTCAGCTTCGATCTCGCCTGAATCCCGCCGGGCTTCGGTTCCCGGCCGAAGCCCCGATACAATCCCCCATTTTTTGACGCAAGGACACGCCATGCCCAAGA
>JAJYXA010000402.1:0-3570 GCA_021791235.1 Pseudomonadota bacterium | reverse complement strand
TTCTCGCCTTTTCCGGCAGCATTCGCCGCGATTCCTGGAACCGCAAGCTCATCCGGGCCGCGGCGGACGCCGCCCGCGCCGCGGGCGGCGAGGTCACCCTGATCGATCTGGCGGATTACCCGCTGCCGCTCTACAACGGCGACCTCGAAGACCGCGACGGCCTGCCCGACAACGCGCTGCGCCTGAAAGCCCTGTTCAAGGAGCACGACGCCCTGCTGATCGCCAGCCCCGAATACAACAGCTCGATTCCGCCGCTCTTGAAGAACACGATCGACTGGATATCACGCGAATGGCAGGGCGAGTCGGGCCTGGTGCCCTACCGGAACAAGGTCGCCGCCATTCTCGCCGCGTCGCCCGGCACCTTCGGCGGCATGCGCATGCTGCCCCACCTGCGCCAGATCCTGAACACGCTCGGGGTGCTGGTGCTGCCCGGCCAGTTCTCGCTGCCGCACGCCGACACGGCGTTCGACGAAGAGAACGGCGCGCTCAAATCGCCGGCGCGCCTGCATGCGCTGATGCTGGAGCTGGTGAACACCGCCGCCGCGTTGAAACAGGCTTGAACCTGGAAAAAGCAGTTCACCGCAAAGACACGGAGAAGAAAACAAGAGCTTGCATTCGCCAGCCGGTTCACCCATGGGGTGAGCGCCATTCAGCCGATTTTCTCTCGTCGAATCGGCTCGGTGTCCCAGTGGTTCAAGAACTGCCGGATTCGGGATGAAAGAAAGCACCAGGCCAGACCGCCTGGACTGCGGGGAGGTCGGCCTGCGCGAAACATTCTCATGCCGTCCTTGCCGAAGCCCCGGAAGCCAGAGTAGACAACCCTTTCCGAGCCATCGGTCATCCCGTCTCTCCGCAGTCTTGCCGGAACAAGAACCCAAAATATTTTGTCGGCGGAACCGCACTTGCAGCACCCCAATAACAAGATCGACGCCGCACTGCTCGGCAAAATCATGCTCGCCCGTTTTCTGGAGTTGCCGCTGCGGACTTTCGACCGCTTCGTGACCCAGGCGGAATCGTCCACCGGCTTTAACGCGCTGCGCCCCTGGATCACCGTGGGCCGACTGGAAGGTGCGCGGGTGGCGCATGAGGCGGCCGTCCTTCCCCAAACCAAGGCCTCTCCGATCCTGGGAGAAGTTCACGAGGCGGGCCGTGACCTGGCGTTCCTTTACCGCCGCGACGGCTACGCGCGTGAGTACCGGTTCGATGAAGAGGGGATGAACCGCCTGATGGCACGTGAGAAAATCCCTGGAGATTTCGCAGGGACGTTACACAGGCTGCGCCTCATCAATACCCGGAACCGGCTCACCCATGCGCTGGTACAGGCGGTGCTGGCATCACAGGCGGCGTATCTGCGCTCCGGGCAAGCCTTGTCACTCGTCCCCCTGACCCAGGCCGAAATTTCCAGCCGGTTGCGGTCGGAATCGGATCTTTCCGTGGTGGCGGATCCGGGCCGGATCTCCCGGCTGGCGCGTGGATTGTCGATTGCGCTGGCAAACGGGAAAGCGGTGCCGTTAAGCGCCCTGTTCCCGAAGCCGCGGCAAGTTCATTGCCATTTCGTGGATCATCTGATAAAAACAGAAAAAGCCTTCATATCAGAAGGGTTATTGCCGGGTCCGCTGACAGACGGCGCTGTCGCCGCCATCCTTGAGCGGGAACACGGCATCCGCTTGTCGCGGCGCACAGTGGCAAACATCCGGCATGATCTGGCGATTCCCGATTGCAGGCGCCGCAGCCAGCGCACCGATTATCTCGCCGCTACCGAGGGGTTTTCCGCCCTGGTACCGCTGACCGCTCAAGCACTGCGGACAGCGGTTCCTGCCCATTCCGGCGTGTATGAGATCCGGACGGCTTTCACTTTCCGCCCCGGTGAAGAAAAGGACGGGCCGGGGACAAGCGTGCCGGTCGTGCCGCACGGCGTGGTCTACATCGGATCGGCCGGCGATTTGCGCAAGCGCCTGGGCGATCACCTGCGCGGCAGCAGCGATAATGCGCTGCTGTATCGCCATGTGGCCGACGGCGCCGCGCGGGTGCGGTTTCGCCTGGTGAGCGAAGGCTGGCGTTGGGTGGAGCGTGAGCTGTACCGGGTGTTTTGCGAGACGTTCGGCGCGCCGCCGCCGTGTAACCGCATGAGTCCTTGAACCCATAAAAGCAGTTAACCGGCAAGATCCAAAGACTTGTACGCGGGCGGCGCTCTCGCCATGACCGGTTAAAGGAAATGCGCGGCCTGTCGATATATCATGCACCTTAAGGACATGCTGAACAAGTCCACTTGTCATTCCGGCGAATGCCGGAATCCAGCCAAATCAAGCATCTGGCCCCCGGCGTTCGCCGGGGTGACGACTTGTTCAGATGCTTCCTTAATGCGGGGCACTACCCAACCCGATTCCGAACACAAAGTAAAGTAATGAACAAGAACAACCCTAAGGTTCAGTGGCGTGACATGGAAGAAATCTTGCGCAAGCAAGCAAGCAAGCAAGCCTGACGGCGGTTTCATCTCCCTTTCCTGGCTTGCTGCGAAGTCCGGGAATATGAAGCCGCTGGATGAGGCCGTCGAGGCCATGATGCGGGCGCTTGGGCTCGACGATGCCGCGGTCGTCCGGCGCAAGGCCTTTCTGGAATTCACCGAGGACGACGTCGCGCGGTTGCGAGCGCTGCACGAGGCCCTGCAAACCCGGGCGCCGGATTTCGCCGACGCCTTTTGCAACCATCTCCTGGCCTTCGAGGAAACACGGGCGCTGTTGCCCGACTCCCAAACGCTGGAACGCTTGAAGCGCAGCCAGGCGGCGTACTTCGACAGCCTCACCGCGGGCGACTACGGGCCGGATTACATCCTCCACCGCCTGCGCGTCGGCGTGGTCCACCAGCGCGTCGGCCTGGCGCCGGAATGGTATCTGGGGGCCTACGGCAAATACCTGGCGGGCTTGCTCCCCGAACTCTGGCAGCGGCTCGGGAAGGATCCGGAGGCGTTTGTCGCCACCTGCCAGGCGCTGATCAGGATCGCCCTGCTGGACATGGGACTCGCCATCGACACCTATGTCCAGGCCGACCGGCAAACCATCCAGGCGCTGAAGGAGTATGCCGACATCGTGTTCACCAGCATTCCCGACGGACTGCTGGTGCTCTCGCCCGACCTCACCGTCTTGTCCGCCAATCAGGCCTTCCTGGAACGGTTCGAACTCACCGGGAAAGCCGTGCACGGCCGCTACCTGATGGAAGTGCTCGCGGCCGACGGATTGCGGGGACGGGCCCTCGAAGTCCTGGCTACCGGGGTCGCCCAGCATGACGTGCTTTTCAGCATGGGACGGGCGGGCGGCGATGAGCGCAAACCGGTGCGGGTGACGCTGACTGGAATCCGGCTTGCGGAAGAAGAAGAAGAAGAAGAAGAAGCCCGGCTTCTTCTGATCGTGGAGGACCTGACCGAAGAGGAGGCGTTGCGCGTCGCCGCGCTGGAATCCGAACGCCGTTTCCGGGATTTGGCGGAAACCGCCCACGACGGAATCATCATGACCGATTCCCAGGGGAAAATCGCCTATTTCAACCGGGCGGCGGAGCGCATGTTCGGCTATCGCC
>JAJYXA010000017.1 GCA_021791235.1 Pseudomonadota bacterium | reverse complement strand
GCGAGGAAAACATCCTCAAGCTCATCAAGCCGCTGTTTCTCGACGCGCTGTGGGCCGAGTTCGACAAGGTCAAGAAGAACCGCAACAAGTTGTTCGAATTCCACAAGAAGCTGCGCGGCCTCACCTTCTTCGACCCGGCCTGCGGCTGCGGCAACTTCCTCGTCATCGCCTACCGAGAGCTGCGCCTGCTGGAACTGGAAATCCTGCGCGCCTCGCTCGCACTGGAGCGCGAATTCAAGCAATCGCTGGTCGACATCTTCCAGTTGCTCTCCATCGACGTCGACCAGTTCCACGGCATCGAGATCGAGGAATTCCCCGCCCAGATCGCGCAGGTCGCGCTGTGGCTGGTCGACCACCAGATGAACCTCAAGGTGAGCGAGGAATTCGGCATGTATTTCGCCCGCATCCCGTTGAAGACCAGCCCGCACATCGTCCACGGCAACGCGCTCACGCTCGACTGGAACGACGTGCTGCCGGCTGCGCGCTGCGGCTATGTGATGGGCAACCCGCCTTTCGTCGGCGCCAAGTTCATGGACGACGCCCAGCGCGCCGACACCCGAGCCGTGTTCGAAGGCATCGCCAACGCGGGCCTGCTGGATTTCGTCGCCGCCTGGTACGTGAAGGCGGCGCGCCACATCGCGGGACAGCCGACCCGCTGCGCCTTCGTCTCGACCAACTCCATCACCCAGGGCGAGCAGGTCGGCGTGCTGTGGGGCTGGCTGCTGGCGCACGGCATCAAGATCCACTTCGCCCACCGCACCTTCTCATGGAGCAACGAAGCGCGCGGCAAGGCCGCCGTGCACTGCGTCATCGTCGGCTTCGGGCTGGGCGAGGTGGCCGGGAAAACGATTTACGAATACGCCGACATCAAGGGGGAGCCGCACGCTTTGCCCGCCGCCAACATCAACCCGTATCTGGTGGACGCGCCCGATGTGGTGCTCGACAACCGCCGCGCGCCGATCTGTCCGGTGCCCGAGATCGGCATCGGCAACAAGCCCATCGACGGCGGGCATTACCTTTTCACCGACGGCGAAAAGGCCGAATTCCTGCACCGCGAACCACAGGCTGAAAAGTGGTTCCGCCGCTGGCTCGGCGCGGACGAATTCATCAACGGCTACCAGCGCTGGTGCCTGTGGCTGGGCGACTGCCCGCCCGGCGAATTGCGCAGGATGCCGGAGGCGCTTAAGCGCGTGGAAGCCGTCAGGCAGCTCCGGCTGGCCAGCAAATCGCCACCAACGCAAAAACTGGCGCAAACACCGACGCGCTTCCATGTCGAGAACATGCCGGATTCGACCTACCTGCTGATTCCGGAGGTCTCCTCCGAGCGTCGGGACTACATTCCCATCGGTTTCATGCACCCCGACACCTTGTGCAGCAATCTAGTGAAGATTGTCCCCAACGCCACCCCCTACCATTTCGGCGTGCTGACCTCGGCCATGCACATGGCCTGGGTGCGTTCGGTGTGCGGTCGTCTGAAAAGTGATTACCGCTACTCCGCCGGTATCGTCTACAACAATTTCCCCTGGCCCGACGCCTCCGCCGACAAAACCCGGCAGGCCATCGAAGCCGCCGCCCAGGCCGTGCTCGATGCCCGCGCACTCTTCCCCGGCACCACGCTCGCCGACCTCTACGACCCGCTGACCATGCCGCCCGCACTGTTGAAGGCGCACCACAAGCTCGATGCGGCGGTGGACAAGGCGTACGGCAAGACCGGCTTCAAGTCCGACGCCGAGCGGGTGGCGTTCCTGTTCCAGCGCTACCAGACGCTGACGTCGCTGTTGCCGCAAGCCACCCCCAGCAAACGGGTACGCAAAGCGGCCAAAAAAGTTGCGGCAGATGGGGCGCCAGGCACATGACGTCGGCTTTCAGCGACTACATCATCTACGTCGACGAAAGCGGCGACCACAGCCTGGAGTCGGTCAACCCGGAATATCCGTTGTTCGTGCTGTCGTTCTGCATTTTTCGGAAGGACGCCTACGCGACCACGATGACACCTGCTGTGCGCAAGCTGAAATTCGAGACCTTCGGCCACGACATGGTGATCCTGCATGAGATCGACATACGAAAGAAAAAGGGCGCGTTCGCGAAGCTGGGCAGAGAAGCACGGGAGGCTTTCTTGAACAGGCTGACCGATATCATTCAGGCAGAAGACTTCAAGCTCATCGCCGTTGTCATCGACAAGAACAAGCTTAAGGCCCGCTACGCAACCCCTGGCCACCCTTACCATCTTGCGATGGAGTTCGGCCTGGAACGGATCTACCGCTATTTGAAAAACATGGGGCAGGACGACCGACTGACACATTTGGTGTGCGAAGCACGCGGCGCCAAGGAAGATGCCGAACTCGAACTGGAATTCCGCCGCATTCGCGATGGCAGCAACTTCTTCCATAAACCGCTGCCCTTCGAACTCATGATCGCTGACAAGAAAACCAATTCGGAAGGGATGCAGCTTGCAGATTTGACCGCGCGACCGATCGGCTTGTCGGTATTGCGTCCGGATCAGAAGAATCGGGCCTTGGCCGTGTTGGAGGAGAAGTTTTTGCCGTGGAGAAAGCGGCAGGAAAGAAGGGGTAGGGCTAAAAATCTTCCCCTAGAAAGTCGAAGGGCCTCCGGGTAGTCCCAGAAGCCCAGCGCCGATCGGGTAGTCCCAATCCATTTGAAAACGACAATAAACACTTTATGCCATGAAAGCAAGTTATCCATAAAGTTATCCACACAAAACACACAGGCATATCAACACCCATGCAACATCGAGTGACCGCCCACCCCTGGCTCGCCGCCCTCAAGGTCTACACCCACCCGCGCGTCGTCGGCATGCTGTTCCTCGGCTTCTCCGCCGGGCTGCCGCTGCTCCTGGTGCTGGGCACGCTGTCGTTCTGGCTATCGGAAGCGGGCATCGCGCGCGCGACCATCGGGCATCTGAGCTGGGTGGGGCTGGCGTACGGCTTCAAGTTCCTGTGGTCGCCGCTGGTGGACCGGATGCCGCTGCCGTTTCTGACGTCGCGGCTGGGCAAGCGGCGGGCATGGCTGCTGCTGTCGCAAATCTGCATCGCCGCCGCGCTGTTGGGGATGGCGAACACCGACCCGGTGCTGAACCTGACGCACACGGTGTTCTTCGCGCTGGCCGTCGCCTTCGCATCCGCCACGCAGGACATCGCGCTCGACGCCTACCGCATCGAAGCCGTGGAAACCGAAAAGCAGGGCGCGATGGCGGCGACCTACCAGGCGGGCTATCGCCTTGCGATGATCACGGCGGGCGCGGGGGCGCTGTGGATCGCGGCGTCCTTCGACCCAAGCGAAGCGACCTACGACTTCCGCCCCTGGCGGGTGGCGTACACGGCGATGGCGGCGCTGATGGCGGTCGGCATCCTCACCACGCTGATCATCCGCGAGCCGGAAAAGAAGATTTCAACCGTCACCACCGAGCGCGAGGCGCACACGCGGGAAAGGTTTGCCGCGGCCGGACTGACCGGCTGGCTGCTGACCGCCACGGCGTGGTTCCACAGCGCGGTGCTGTCGCCCTTCATCGACTTCATCCGGCGTTACAAATGGCAGGCCGTGCTGATGCTGGCGCTGATTGCCGTCTACCGCATCTCGGACGTGGTGATGGGGGTGATGAGCAATCCCTTCTATCAGGAAATGGGCTTCACCAAGGACGAGGTCGCAACGGTGTCCAAGGTGTACGGCGTGATCATGACCATCCTCGGCGCGGGACTCGGCGGCCTGCTGGTGTTGCGCCTGGGCGTGATGCGCACGCTGTTTCTGGGCGCGGCGCTGTCCGCCGCGACCAACCTGCTGTTCGTCTGGCTGGCCGGGCGCGGCCACGACGTCGGCGCGCTGGTGTTCACGGTGTCGGCGGACAATCTCTCGGCGGGCATCGCATCAAGCGCCTTCGTCGCCTACCTCTCCGGCCTGGTGAACCAGGCGTATTCGGCCACGCAGTACGCGCTGTTCACCTCGGTGATGCTGCTGCTGCCCAAATTCATCGCGGGCTTTTCCGGCGAGTTCGTCGATGCGTGGGGCTGGGCAAACTTCTTCACCGGCACCGCGCTGATCGGGGTGCCGGTGCTGCTGCTGGTGTGGCTGGTGGGACGGTCACAAACCGCTCACCACAGAGGCACAGAGACACAGAGAACCCCTTAAATCTATTACCCAACAGGCTTAACTCTTATGCTTTTCTCCGTGCCTCTGTGTCTCTGTGGTGAAAGGGTTTAATGATCGAGTTCTCCCTCCTCACCGCCCTCCTCGCCGGACTGTTGGGCGGCGTGCACTGCGTCGGCATGTGCGGCGGCATCGTCGCGGCGTTTTCGTTCCGCGCCGACGGCACGCATCCGCCGTTCCGCCTGCATCTGGCCTACAACCTGGGGCGGGTGTCGTCGTATGTGATGTTCGGTGCGCTGGCGGGGGCGCTCGGCGCCTCGCTCAGGCTGGCGGAGTTCATGCCGGTGCAGACGCTGCTGTATGTGCTGGCGCAGGTCGTGATGATCCTGCTCGGCCTGTATCTGGCGGGATTCAACCAATGGGTGCTGGTGTTCGAGCGCGCCGGGGGCGCGGTATGGCGCCGGGTGAAGCCGCTGTTCCAGAAGCTGCTGCCGGTGAAGTCGCTGCCGCAGGCGCTGCTGGCCGGCATGGCCTGGGGCTGGCTGCCGTGCGGGCTGGTGTATTCGGTGCTGGTGTCGGCGCTGGCGGCGGGCAGCGCCCCCTCGGGCGCGGCGCTGATGCTGGCGTTCGGTCTCGGCACCCTGCCGAATCTGCTGGGCATGGGCCTGTTCGCGCGGCAGATCCAGCCTTTCATGCAACAGCGGTGGGTGCGCCGTGCGGCGGGTCTGACGGTGACGGGCTTCGGCGTGTGGGGGCTGCTGACGCTGACCTATTCGGCATTCACGTCCGCCTGAAGCCTGGCCGTTCAAAAAACAGCCCTGGACCGGGGCTGCGTGGACCCGGGTTTACTTGTAGAACTTCTGGGTGAAGACCATCTCGCGCTTCGGTTCGCCGGCCACCTCGACGGTGGCGGTGAACCTCAGCGTGTCGGGCGGGGTGACACGGAATTCCCCCAGGTAGTAAATCGCGGTGCCTTCCTTGACCTCGCGCATCTCGACGTTGGCCAGCTGCTGGCTGAGATTGGTGACGTAGAGCGTCAGCCTGGCCGGCATCGGCGTCAACACGCCGACCGGATTCTTCTTCAGCACCGACACCGTCACCAGTCCGCGCGTCTTGCTGCGCTCGATCTTGTAGGCGCGCGCGACTTCGGGAAGCAGTTCATCGGTGGTCAGCGCATTGTAGTGAATTTCAAGCGGACCGAATTTCTGCGAGATTTCGGCGTGGGCGACAGCGGCGACGGAACACAGGCACAGTGCGGCAAGCAGGCGCTTCATGGTCTCTCTCCTTTTATTGTGGACGATATTGTATGAATTCTAGGCGCTTATTGCAGCATGGCGAGCCAGGCGGTCAGCTCGTCGAGCGCGCGGCCGACCGCCTGGCTGGAGGCCTGCGCAGCGCCGGCCGCGTCGTAGCGGGTCAACGCGACCTGCTGTTCGAATACCCGGCGCCCCAGCAGCGTACGCTGCTTCAGGTCGACCAGTTCGGCGCGCAGCACCAGCCGCACCTGGCCGGGCTGACTGGCCGCGTCGTGATAGAACTCGACCAGTTCGGTATCCAGCAATACATCGCCGCGCACATAGCCGCCGGCGGCGGCGACGTGATAACGGCCCAGGCGATCGAGCCGGGCCCGCATCAGGTCGGCAAAGCGCTTGCCGGGGCGCTCGGTCCAGCGCGCGAACTGGTACTGGCCGCGGGTCCCGGGGCTGCGGCTGAAAATGAGCTGGTCGGTGTCGTAAAAGCTGCCGGTGGTGGTGTCAAGCACCAGCAGGGTGGGGGCATACGATTCCACACGCGCTTTAGCGCGTAGTGGATCGGAGTCCCCTTGTGGGGCATACGATTCCATCCCGCCCTGCGGGACTTTAGCGCGTAGTGGACCGGGGTCCTTTGGGGCATCGGCGCGCAACGGGGCAGGTGCGTTGGCGGGTGCTGACGCAGGGTCGTTCAGCACGTAATACACCACGGCAGGGGATTCGGTGTGGTTGCCCACATTGACGCAAGCGGTCAGCAAGGAAGCCAGCGCAAGCAGGAAGAATCCGGGGTTCATGGCAGTTTTTCTCCGGGGCCGAGCTGCTGCTGGCCAGGCCCGAACAGGATGGCATGCGGGTTGGACAGGCGTTGTCCGGCGGTGGTGAGGGCACCGGCGCTGGTGCGCACGTCGCGGCTGACGTTGGTCAATTCCAGCGTGCCGGTTTCGGTGAGTTGCTGGATTTGCCCGGAAATCAGGCCGATGTCACGTTGCAGTTTTTCCATCGCGACGGTGGCCTCCTTCAGCGCGACGTCGGCGTTTTGCCCGATGCTGACGATGCTGCCTTCGGCTCGGGTGGCGGCCTGGCCGATGCTGGCGCCGGCAAGGCGGAATTCGTCGGAGGCGTCGCGGATGCCCTGCACCGCAGCATCGAGGCTTTGCTTGTTGGCGGCGAGATGGGCGGACAGTTCGTTGAGGTTGGCAAGGGTCTGGCTGATGGCGCGCTGGTTTTCATCGGACAGCAGGGTGTTCATTTTCTCCAGCACCTGGGCGCCGTTGACCGCCAGCCGCGAGAGGGCGGTGGCCACCTTGTCGATGTCGGAGCTGCCCTCGGCGATGACCGGATAGCGCTCGCCCTGGGGCGCCTCGTCGAGCAGGGGGCTGTCGCTCGGGCCGTTGTCGATCTCGACCGACGCGATGCCGGTCACCAGGTTGCGCTTGATGTAGGCCTCGGCGCCGACGTGAACCGGCACCCCCTCGTCGATGCGCGCGGTGACGCTGACGGCTTCGTCGCCGCCCTCGGCAAAGCGGTAGCTGTCGACCACGCCGACCTTGATGCCGCGCATCTTCACCGGGCTGCCGACCGCCAGCCCGTCGAGCGACTGCTGCTTGAAATACAGGGTGTAGGTCTGATAGGCGATGGTATCGGCCGCGCCCGCCAGCCACACGATGGCGACGGTCATCAGCGC
Organism: Pseudomonadota bacterium; assembly: GCA_021791235.1. The sequence goes on along the minus strand of JAJYXA010000017.1, from coordinate 2,878 downwards.
GATCACCGCCAGCACCAGGGTGCCCACCAGGGCGTAGCGACCTTCAGTTTCCATGCGCCATTCCCTCCTCCGATGCCCGCGCGGCGAAATAGTCGCGCAGCCACGGATCATCGATGCGTTTCAGTTCGGCCACGGTGCCGCTGCCGAGCACGCGGCCGCCCGACAGCACGATGATGCGGTCGATGATCGAAAACAGTGTATCCAAGTCGTGGGTGACGAGGAATACGGTGAGGCCGAGGCTGTCGGCCAGCAGCCGGATCAGCGAGTCGAATGCGCGCGCGGAAATCGGATCGAGACCGGAGGTCGGCTCGTCGAGGAACAGCAGTTCGGGGTCGAGCGCCAGCGCGCGCGCCAGCGCCACCCGCTTCCGCATGCCGCCGGAAAGTTCGCTCGGGCGCTTCCCGGCCGTGTCCGGCGGCAGCCCCGCCAGCGCGAGCTTGAGCCGCGCCAGCTGGCGGCTGGTGGCGTGCGGCAGCTCGATGTGCTCGAACAGCGGGGTGGCGACGTTGTCTTCCACGGACAGCGAAGAGAACAGCGCGCCGTCCTGGAACAGCACGCCGAAGCGCCGCCGCAACGCGTTCATCTGTTCCGGCGTGCTGTTCCACACCGATTGTCCGAACAGTTCGATGCGGCCCGCCTGCGGCCTCAGCAGGCCGATGATTTCGCGCAGCAGCACCGACTTGCCGGTGCCGCTGCCGCCGATCAGCGCGATGACCTCGCCGCGCGCCACCGACAGATTGAGGCTGCGGTGAACGGGGTGTCCGCCCAGCGTGGTGGAGACGTCGCGGACATCGATCACGGTGTCGGCCATCAGATGCCCAGCCGCACGAACATCACGGCAAATCCGGCGTCGAGAACGATGATGGCGACCAGGCTCTGCACCACGGTGGAGGTGGTGTTGGCGCCGACGCTGCGCGCGTCGCGGGTGACCGCCAGCCCCATGCGGCAGGCGATCAGCGCGATGAAGAGGGCGAACACCGGCGCCTTGCCCAGCCCCACCAGCAGGGTTTTCAGGAGCAGCACGTCGGCCAGCCGGTCCATGAACATATACGTCGAGATATCCAGCTGTTGCTGCGCCACCAACATGCCGCCGGCGATCCCGGCGATGTTGCCGATGAACACCAGCAGCGGCAGGGCCAGCAGCAGGGCGAGCACGCGCGGGATCACCAGCACCGCCAGCGGAGACAGGCCGAGCGTGGCGATGGCGTCGATTTCCTCGGTGACCTTCATGGTGCCGAGCTGCGCGGTGATGGCGGCGCCGCTGCGCCCGGCCACCAGCACCGCGACGATGACCGGCGAAATCTCGCGCAGGATCGCGGCAAGCAGGCCGTCGACGACAAAAATGTTGGCGCCGTACTGCTGCGCCTGATCGCCCAGCAGGTAGGCGAACACCACGCCGAGCAGGAACAGCATGCCGGACACGATGGGGATCGCGCCGACGAACACATCGCGTACCTGGGCGCCGAACTCGCGCCAGCGCCAGCGGCCCGGATGCCGCATCAGCGCCGCGATCTCGAGAAACAGGCGGCCGATGAAATCGAGCAGGCCGATGAGGTGCCCCCACAGTGCCAGCGTGCCGCGCCCGGTCAGCGCGCGCACGCCTTCGCGCGGCGGCGCGGGTTGCGCCGCCGTGGTGGGGCTGTGCTGCGCCACCAGCTTGAACATGGCGAGATGCTGCGGCTGGAAGGCACGCAGTTCGGGCATCGGGTCGCCGGCGTGCGGGCGGGCGGCGGCGAGCAGCAGCCACGCGCCGTTGGTGTCGAGTCGGGTGACGCCGGCGCCGTCGAGAATGCGCACGGTCTTGCCGGCCAGATCCGGCAGCGCGGCGGCGGCTTCGGCATGCCAGACGCCGCTGGCGATCAGCGCGCCCTGTGCTTCGTCGAAGTGCGCGCGCGCTTCCGTCATGCCAGCCCTAAAGGATTGTCGGGATCGATGCCGGGCATGAAGGGCAGGCCGCGCTCGCGGTGGGTGACCTGATAGACGCAGCCGATCCAGTTGCCGACCACCGCCTCGGCGGTGTCGTGCCAGGTGTTGTCGAGCAGCGGCAGCAGGAGCGCCTCGGGGAAGGCCAGCGCCTCGCCCGCCTGCATGCGGCTGCCGAACTCGGCCAGCAGCGCCTGCGCCTGGCGGTTGAAATAGCGCGCCGGGAAGGGCGGGAACGCGGACAGCTTGCCGGCGGCGGCCAGCAGCAGGTCGCGCTTGTATTCCTTCAGGAGCGACACCGTGTCGTATTCGGGATGGCCCTGGAAGAACACCGTGCGCAGACCGTCGCGGCTCACCGCCAGATGCACGCCGGCCTCCGCGCTTTCGACCAGTACCTTGACCCCGGCCGCCTCGAACTGCGCGCGCGACACGTCGTTCCAGCGCGAATGCGGCACATCGAAGCGGGTGTTGACGTCGGCCACCAGCGGGTGGCGCGCGTCGGTGACGCGGTGTTCGAACACGCCCCAGATTTTCTGCGGCTGCTTCACCCGCGTCTGGCCGTGGCGGAACTGCATCACCGCATGGGTGGCGAGGCACGAGCACAGCGTCGAGGTGACATGGTCCCAGGCCCAGTCGATCACCTCGATCAGCGGTTGCCAGAACGGCTCGTCGGCGAGATTGGCGTGGCTGACGTTGGCGCCGGTGATGATGAGCGCGTCGAGCCCCGCCGCGCGGATGGCATCGAAGGGTTCGTAATACTGCGCGATGTGCGCCCGCGCCGTTTCATTGCGCGGCAGCGTCGGCAGGGTGAAGGGGTGCATGTAGAACTGCGCGATCGGGTTGGACTCGCCGACCAGCCGGTAGAACTGCCGCTCGGTCGCCTCCAGCGCCGCGTCCGGCATCATGTTCAGGAGGCCGACATGCAGCTCGCGGATTTCCTGCTGCGCGGCGCGGT
>JAJYXA010000579.1 GCA_021791235.1 Pseudomonadota bacterium | reverse complement strand
GCCGCCCTGGTCACGGTGATCGACCTCGCGATGAACGCCTTCGTGCATCCGCTGTATCTGGTGCTGGGGATTTTCATTCCGCTCATCACCACCAACTGCATCGTGCTGGCGCGCGCCGACGCGTTTGCCGCCAAGAACCACCCGCTGCACAGCGTCGTCGACGCCGTGGCGATGGGCCTGGGCCTGACGCTGGTGCTGGTGGTGCTGGGCGGCATGCGCGAACTCGCCGGCCAGGGCACGCTGCTCTCCGGCATCGATCTGGTGTTCGGCGAGGAGGCGAAAGGCTTCGTGCTGCACATGCTGCCCGGCTATCGGGGCTTCCTGCTGGCGATCCTGCCGCCCGGCGCCTTCCTCGCGCTGGGGCTTTTGATCGCCGCGAACAACTGGAAGAAGGCGCGCGCCGAGCGCCGCGTCCATGCCGCCGCGCCGGTGCCGGCATGAAGCCGCCGCTGAAAAGGCGCGTGCCGAAGCCGCGCAATCCCTACGTGCCGCTTGCGCTGGCCCGCAAGGCGGGCCAGCATGAAAAAACGCCCGGCGCCAAGCGCCAGGCCGACAAGCAGGCATTGAAAAAGCGCCTCGCCGAACAGTGATCTCGCGACGATGAACCGAGATTATTCATTGGACATGAAAAACTGCGTCATTCCGGCGAAGGCCGGAATCCAGCGGATTAAAAATCGCCCGCGCACGCGGGACGACATCACGGCCCTGTCCGCTTTGCGGGGTGTTTTTTTCATGCTGGATTCCGGCCTTCGCCGGAATGACGGGCTAATGGATTATTGGGTATGAATCCTGCCAAACGTCGCGAAATCTTCAGCCGCTTCGCCGCGGCCAATCCGCACCCCACCACCGAGCTCGAATACCGCACGCCGTTCGAGCTGCTGGTGGCGGTGGTGCTGTCGGCGCAATCCACCGACAAGGGGGTGAACCTGGCCACCCGCAGGCTGTTTCCGGTCGCCAGCACGCCCGAGGCCATCTACGCGCTGGGCGAAGCCGGGCTCGCCGACTACATCAAGACGATCGGACTCTACAAGAGCAAGGCCCGCCACCTCATCGCCGCCTGCCGGATGCTGATCGAGCTGCACGGCGGCCAGGTGCCCGCCGACCGTGCGGCGCTCGAGGCGCTGCCGGGCGTCGGGCGCAAGACCGCCAACGTGATCCTCAACACCGCCTTCGGCCAGCCGACCATGGCGGTCGACACCCATATCTTCCGCGTCGCCAACCGCACCGGCCTGGCCCCCGGCAAGACCGTGCTGGAAGTGGAAAAGAAGCTGCTCAAGACCATCCCCCCGGAATTCCGCGTCGACGCCCACCACTGGCTGATCCTGCATGGACGCTACATATGCCAGGCCAGGAAGCCGAAATGCCCGGAATGCATCATTGCGGACCTGTGCGAGTACAAGTACAAAACCCTGCCGCCCGCCCCGCCTCAGCCCCCAAAGCGGGCGGGCGCAAACGCCAAGCCCAAACCCCAGTCCCGAACCGATGGCTTCGCCACCCTCTCCCCAACCCTCCCCCCGAACGGGGGAGGGGGCAAACGTAATGCCCAAACCGGCTAATGTTCAACCCCAGCCGCGACCAGGTGCGCCAGTTTTTCTTCGACGTGTGGGCGAAATACCGCGCCGGGCAGCCGCTGGCGGGGGCGGAGCAGCCGGCGCTCGACGCCGTGCTGGCGCACCCCGAATACCACGCCCTGCTCGATCGGCCCGACCGCTACAGGGAACGGGATTACCTGCCGGAATCCGGCGAAACCAACCCCTTCCTGCATCTTTCCATGCACCTGGCGATCGCCGAGCAGCTGTCGGTCGACCAGCCGCCGGGCATTCGTGAACGTTACCAGCGGCTGCTCGAGCGCACCGGCGACGCGATGGATGCCCAGCACGCCATCATGGACTGCCTGGGGGAAATGATCTGGCAGGTGCAGCGCTACCGGACGGCGTTCGATTCGACGGCGTATCTGCGCTGCCTCGACCTCAGGCTCGGCAAGGACTGACCGGCGCATGCCGGCCTTCATTTAGACGAAATTCTGTCGATATCCCTATTGGACGCGTGACGTTGGCACCCGCCGTGCCCGTTCAGACCCGTCCTTCCACGCCTTTTGATCGTTCGGCTGATTCAGCCGAAGGCGCGACACGCCTTGTTGTCATCGAGTCTGATCGGGACGCGCATTCATAACATCGGCGCATTCGCTTCATCGAAACAGGTTGATAGATGACACAGGTTGAACAACTCAAACTCAGCGGCCAACTGCCCACGCCTCGCGGCGTCGCGCTGGCGATCCTTGAGTTGACCCAACGCGAGAATGCGACGCTGAGCGAAATTGCACGGGTGGTACAGACCGACCCCGCGCTGTCCGGGCGGCTGATCAAGCTGGCCAACACCGCCTCGCACATCTCGCGCCCGGTGGTGTCCGTACAGGAAGCCGTGGTGCGTCAAGGCATGGCCGCGGTGCGCCACCTGGCGCTAGGTTTTTCGCTGGTGGACCAGTTCCGCGACGGCGCATGCCAGGCATTCGACTACCAGGGATACTGGTCTCATTCGCTGCTGATGGCGCTGAGCACGCAGGCCCTGGGCATGCGGGTGCACGTGGCCGCGCCGGACGAATTGTTTGTCTGCGGCCTGCTGGCGCAGGTTGGAAAACTGGCGCTGGCGACGGTCTACCCGGACGAATACGCTGAAGTTCTGACGGCGCAACGCGCCGACCCCGCGCAGCCGATCATCGCGCACGAGCGGCAACATCTGGAAATCGACCACATCGAACTCGGCATCGTCATGCTGTCCGACTGGGGCATGCCCAGGGTCTTCACCGGGCCGCTTGCCTTCTACGAAGACCCTGAGCACCCGTGTTACCCCCACGATAGCCGCTCCAACAGCCTGATGCTGATGCTGCGGCTGTCGCATCGCCTGGCCGACCTCGGACTGGCCAATGCCGATGTGCGCCCGCAGCTATTGAAGGAATGGAGAACGCTGGCAGTCGAACTGGACATCCCGCCGGACGCCGCCGGCGCCTTTATCGACGAAGTGATCGACCGCTGGCGGGAATGGGCCGAACTGCTGAGAGTTCCGGCTACGGCGTTGCCGTCGTTTGCCGAAATCCGTCACGGCCATCACGAGGAAGATGAGGACGCGGCTGAAACGGACACGCCGCTGCGCATCGTGGTAGCGGACGGCAACGCCATCAACCGCCGCAACACCATGGCGCTGCTGGTCGAGGACAGCGAGCACACCGTCTACCCGGCCGAGAACGGCAACGCCGCGCTGGCGCTGGCGATGGAAGTGCTGCCGCACGTCATCATCGCGCATTGCGACCTGCCGCTGCTCGACGGCCTGGAATTGTGCCAGGCCCTGCGCACCACCGACAAAGGCCGCCGCATGCACATCCTGCTGACGGCCAGCGGACACGGCGAAGATCAGCTGACCCGTGCCTACGAGGCGGGCGCCGACGGCTATGTGCCCATCGCCATCGGCGCCCAGGCGCTGCGTACCCGGCTGCTAGCCGCGCAGCGCCTGATAAAGCTGCAGATCGCCTGGGAAAAGGACCGCGCGCAACTGCGCCAGATCGCGGCCGAACTGGCCGTAGCCAACCGGCGGCTGGCCAACGCCGCGCTGACCGACCAGTTGACGGGCTTGCCCAATCGTCGCTCTGCGATGGATCAGCTCGAACAGGCCTGGAGTGCCGCTTCGCGCTCCGGACTGCCGCTTTCGGTCATGGTGATCGACATCGACCATTTCAAGCACATCAACGACACCTATGGCCACGCCGCCGGCGACAGGGTGTTGCGCGAGGCAGCGGCCATCCTGCGCGCCTCGGCACGCCGCGAGGACAGCGTCTGCCGCATCGGCGGCGAGGAATTCCTGGTCATCTGCCCCAACACCGACCTCAAGTCCGCGATGCAATCGGCCGAGCGCCTGCGCGCCAACCTGAGCGCGAAACGGATTGCCATCGGGCAAGCGGCAAGAACCCTCACGATCAGCATCGGCGTGGCAACGCGCGAACCCGGCACCGCCGACATCGATGCGCTGGTCAGCATGGCCGACCAGGCGCTCTACGTCGCCAAGGATTCCGGACGCAACCAGGCCTTCACCCGGCAACGCTACACCCGGTAAATCGTACATAAAAACGGGCGTGCCCACCCGCCTGGCCACGCCCGTTCTTTCTGCGCCGAAGCGCGCCGCATCAATCAGTACTTCAGGCTCAGGCCTTTCTGTTTGGAGAAATACAACGCCAGATCAAGCATGTCCGCATCGGACAGGTTCTGCACCTGTCCGGCCATGATGGGGTTGTTGCGCTTGCCCGATTTGTAATCCTTGAGGGCGTGATACAGATAATCGCGCTGCTGGCCCGCCAGCACGGGGAAAGAAGGCACGGAACTGACGCCGTCCGCGCCATGGCAGGCGGCACAGGCGGCCGACTTGGCCTTGCCCGCTTCATAGCTGCCCTTGGCGTGAACCGGCAGGGAAAAACCCAGCGCAACCGCAGCGAGGATGAACAATGTTTTTTTCATGATGCTGTCCTCGGTTAGTTGGCCGGGCCGCTGTAGGGCGACGCGTAATAGGCTGCGAGATCTTCCATGTCCTGGTCGGACAGGCTGGCCGCGATTCCCTTCATGCTCGGATGGCTGCGCTCGCCGCTCTTGTAGGCCTTGAGTGCCGCCACGATATAATCGGCGTGCTGTCCGCCCAGCTTGGGAACGCTGTATACGCTGGGATAGGCGGTGCGCCAGCCGGCGATGCCGTGGCAGCCGGCGCACATCGAGGTTTTGACTTGTCCGGCCTTGGGGTCGCCCGCCGCCTGTACCGGCACGGCCAACGCCATCAGCACGGACGCGCACAGCGTCATCGTGGTGGTTTTCATCTTCCTCGCTCTCTTTGGTTGAGTTGTCGTCAGACCCCGTCTGACGCAGGGTTCGCCGCCCATTATAAAACCGGACGGCCTGTTTGACGAACGCCATTCAGGGCAAAAATCCTTTTATGACAATGAGTTATAGTATTATTCGCTAATATGCTTCTGGAGTTTGCGTGATCGATCTCAAGGCCTGCCCGCTCTGGCTGTATCGCCTGTTGCCCTTCCTGCGCTGGTGGCCCCACGTCACCCCGCAAACGTTCAAGGCCGACAGCGTCGCCGCGCTCACCGGTGCGATGGTCGTGCTGCCGCAGGCGGTGGCGTTTGCCACCATCGCCGGGCTGCCGCCCGAATACGGCCTCTATGCGGCGATGGTGCCCGCCATCGTCGCGGCGCTGTGGGGATCGAGCTGGCACTTGGTGTCGGGGCCGACCACGGCGATCTCGATCGTGGTGTTCGCCTCGATCAGCCCGCTGGCCGAACCCGGCAGCCCGCAGTTCATCGGCCTGGTGCTCACGCTGACCTTCCTCGCCGGCCTGATCCAGCTGGCGATGGGCCTGGCGCGGCTGGGCGCGCTGGTCAACTTCATCTCGCACACGGTCATCATCGGCTTCACCGCGGGCGCCGCCATCCTCATCGCCGCCAGCCAGATCAAGAATTTCTTCGGCCTGGAGATGCCGCGCGGCGCGCATTTCCACGAAGTGCTGATCCACTTCGGCACCCACCTCGCGGACATCCAGCCCTGGGTGCTGACGGTAGGCATGGTCACACTGGTGTCGGGCATGCTTGCCAAACACTACCTGCCCAAGCTGCCGTACATGATCGTCGCCATGGTGGCGGGCAGCGTGGCGGCGGCCCTCCTCAATGCGCAATACGGCGCGGGGCAAACCGGCATCCGCACCGTCGGCGCGCTGGTGGCGTCGTTCCCGCCGTTTTCGGTGCCGGATTTCTCGTTCACCGCGATCAAGCAGACCCTGTTTCCCGCCACCATCATCGCGATCCTGGCGCTCACCGAAGCGGTGGCGATTGCGCGTTCGGTCGCGATCAAGTCCGACCAGCGCATCGACAGCGACCAGGAGTTCGTCGGCCAGGGGCTGTCCAACATCGCCGGCAGCTTTTTCTCCGGCTACGCCTCCAGCGGCTCGTTCAACCGCAGCGGCGTCAACTACGCCTCGGGCGCGAAGACGCCGCTGGCCGCCGCGCTGTCGGCCGTGTTCCTGCTGCTCATCGTGCTGCTGGTCGCGCCGCTCGCCGCCTACCTGCCGGTGCCGTCGATGGCGGCCATCCTGTTCATCGTGGCGTGGGGACTGATCGACTTCCACCACATCGGCGAAATCTTCAGGCGCCACAAGCGCGAGCGCATCGTGCTCGCGATCACCTTCGCCGGCACCCTGGTCGACCTGGAAAAGGGCATCTTCCTCGGCATCCTGGTGTCGCTGCTGTTCTACCTGTATCGCACTTCGCGGCCGTCGATCCGCGAACTGGTGCCGCTCGCCGACGAGCTCGACAACCCGCGCCGCAAGTTCGTACCCGCCGCCGCAGACACGCCCACCTGTCCGCAGATGGCCATACTGCGCGTGGAAGGATCGATCTTCTTCGGCGCGGTCGAGCACGTGCAGCAGCATTTCCGCAACGTCGACGAGGCCGCCCCGCAGAAGAAACACCTGCTGATCACCGCGCGCGCGATCGGTTTCATCGACCTCGCGGGCGCCGAGTTGCTGGCCAAGGAGGCCACGCGGCGGCGCAAGCTGGGCGGGGGGCTGTACCTGGTGGGCGTGCAGCCGGATTTCTGCGAGATGCTGCGCCGCAGCGGCCAGGTCGACACGGTCGGAGAAGACCAGATTTTCCGCCACAAGGGCGACGCCATCCAGGCAATCTACCCGCGGCTGGACAGCGAGATCTGCCGCAGCTGCACGGCACGGATTTTCCGCGAGTGCCACGTGGCGCTGCCCGACGGCACGCCGCGCGAAGCCGCCGGCTGATTCAGTTCGCCGATACCGGCTGGGTGCGCCGCCACACCCACGGCGGCGTCGGGTCGGCGTCCTGCCACAGCCCGCGCCGCGCCCGGCGCGCTTCTTCCTGCATGCTGCGCAAGGGATCGGCGGCATCGCGCGACGATGTCCAGGCATGCCCGCGCCGCACCAGTTCCGCATTGATCGCCATGCCGTCGACGTCGAGACGCCCGAGTTTGCGGCCGTAGCGATCGGTGGCGACGACATCGAGCGTCGCGCGCCGCTTCAACGCCATGTCCCGGAGCGCGCGGGTCGCCGCTGCGCCGTGCGGCTGGTTCGCTTCCGGCGCATCGATATCGGCGAGGCGCACCTTGAGAAAGGCGCGGGATGAAGGATGGTAGGGGTCGGGTTTGAACAGCACGGTGTCGCCGTCGATCACAACGATGACCACGCCCCGCATCGTGTCCGCCCAGGCCGAACCGGCGAACAGCAGGATCAGCGCAAGCAGGGTTCTCAACCCGCGAGCATCTCCGCAGCGTGCTGCCGCGTGGTGGCGGTAATTTTCAGGCCGCCGAGCATGCGCGCGATCTCCTCCACCCGCGCGGCCTCGTCGAGCGATTCGATGTTGGAGGTGACGAAACCGCCGTTTGCCCGCTTGGCCACGCGCAAGTGCCGGGTGCCGCGCGCCGCCACCTGCGGCAGGTGGGTGATGACCAGCACCTGCCGGGTTTCGCCCAGCTTCGCCAGCCGTCGCCCGACCGCTTCCGCCACGCTGCCGCCGATGCCGACGTCGACCTCGTCGAAGATCAGCGTCGGCACCCCGGCCACGCCGGACAGCGCGGTCTGGATCGCCAGGCTGATGCGCGACAGCTCGCCGCCCGACGCCACCTTGCCCAGCGGCCCCGGCGGCAGGCCGGGATGGCTGGCGACGAGAAACGCCACGTCTTCCAGGCCGTGCGCGCGCGGCTCGCCGGCCGGCTGCAAAACGATGTCGAGCTGGCCGCCGGCGAGCGCCAGTTCGCGCATCGCCGCCGTCACCTGCTTCGACAAAGCGGCAGCGGCCTTGCGGCGCAGCGCGCCGAGCTGCTTCGCCTCGCTCTGGTAATGCGCCCAGGCGGCGTTTTCTTTTGCCTGCAGCGCGTCGAGATCGTCGCCGGCGGCGAGTTCGGCCAGCCGCGCCTCGAACTGCTCCAGCAGGCCGGCCAGGGACTCCGGCTGCACCCGGTGCTTGCGCGCCAGGCGGTGCATGTCGGCAAGCAGGCGGTCGAGCTCGGCGAGGCGTTCGGGATCGAGATTCAGGGCGTCGGCGTAGCGGCGCAGCGCGTGCACCGCCTCGGCCAGATCGGCGCTGGCAGAATTCAGCAGCGCGGCAACCTCGCCCAGGCTGTCGTCCACCGCCTGCATGGCGGCCAGCCGTGCGCCCATTTCGCCGAGCCGGCCAGACACCGCGGCCTCGCCCTCGTCGAGTCCCTCGATCAGCGCCTGGCCGCCTTCGATCAGCGTGGTGACGTGCGCCAGCCGCGCGTGTTCGGTCTGGATCTCGTCCCAGCGCGCAAGGTCGTTGCCCAGCGCCCGCAGTTCCTCCACCGCAAGCGCGAGGCCCTCGCGTTCGATCCGCCGCGCCTGGCCGTGGGTTTCGGCGTCCAGGCGCTGTTGCCGCGCGGCCTGCCAGGCGTGCCAGGCCGCGCTCACGGCGGCGGCCTGCGGAAGCGCGCCGGCGTAGGCGTCGAGCACCTCGCGCTGGGTTGGCGGGCGCAGCAAGGCGTGGTGCGCATGCTGGCCGTGGATGTCGAGCAGGAATTCGGCGGCGTCCTTCAATTGCGTCAGCGGCGCGGCGCTGCCGTTGATGAAGGCGCGCGAGCGGCCGCCGGCGTCGATCACGCGGCGCAGGATCAGCGTGCCGCCGTCCGATGCGAAGCCGGCCTCGTCGAGCCAGGCTGCCAGCTGCGGCAGGCCGTCGATCGCAAATTCGGCGGCGATTTCGGCACGCGCAGCCCCCTGTCGCACCACCCCGCCCTCGGCGCGGTCGCCCAGGGCCAGCGCCAGCGCGTCGACCAGGATGGACTTGCCCGCGCCGGTCTCGCCGGTGAGCACGGTCAGCCCCGGCGCGAAGTCGAGCTCGACCGATTCGACCAGCAGGTAGTTGCGGATGGACAAATGAGCGAGCATGACCAGCTCAGCCTGGGAAAAACCGTTTAACCACAGAGGCACAGAGGCACCGAGGAGAAACATCAGATTGCGATCGCGCCGGTCGATCCCCATTGGCAGGCAAGAAAAAACGCTGCATAGGGGTTTTCTCTGCGCCTCTGTGCCTCTGTGGTGAAGGGGTTTCGATTTCCAGGTTCAAAGCTTTTTGCCCCAGTGCAGCTTCTGCCGCAGGGTGTCGTAGTAGCTGTAGGAATGCGGGTGCAGCAGGGTGACCGGCCGGCTGGCGCGGGTGATCCACACGTGGTCGCCGCTGTGCAGATCGAAATGATGCTGGCCGTCGAAATGGACGCGCGCATCGTCGGCATAGATCAGATGCAGCTCGATGCGCGAATGGCTGCTCACCACGATGGGGCGCGCCGACAGGGTGTGCGGGCAGATCGGCACCAGCGCCACCGCCTCCAGCGTCGGATGCACGATCGGGCCGCCCGCCGACAGGGCGTACGCGGTGGTGCCGGTCGGCGTGGTGACCACCAGGCCGTCGGCGCGCTGGCTGTAAACGAATTCGCTGTTGATGGCGATTTCCAGGTCGATGAGGCGGCCCGATCCGCCCTTGCCCACCACCACGTCGTTGAACGCGGTGGACTCGAACACGCGCTCGCCGCCGCGGCGGATCTGCCCGTTGAGCAGGATGCGTTCCTCCGCCACATACTGGCCGCTGAGAATTTCGGCGACGGCATCGAACATGCCGTCGACCGTGATGTCGGTGAGAAAGCCCAGCCGCCCCTGGTTGATGCCGATCAGCGGCGCGCCGTGCGGCGCCAGCTCGCGCGCGATCGACAGCATGGTGCCATCGCCGCCCAGCACCACCACGGCATCGCTTTCGGTCGCCAAGTCGTGCAGGTTGCGGGTGGGGAAATCCTTGATTCCGAAATGTTCGGCGGTCTGGCAGGCCAGCAGGACCGCATGCCCGCGCGCATGCAGAAATTCGGCCAGC
>JAJYXA010000075.1 GCA_021791235.1 Pseudomonadota bacterium | reverse complement strand
ATCACGAAAAGGCCGCGTGAGCGTGATTGTTGCCGCTTTAGCGTCTTTAGTGCGTGGTTGTAGCCGACTTGTCGGCTTTACAACCACGGCCTCCCCCTCGCGGGGACAACCACGGCCTACCCTTTACGGGTAGAGCGCGCTGCAGCAGCTGGATTGAAAAAGCCGGGCAATGCCCGGCTTTTTATTGCGCGCGGAAAATCCTATGCAGCCACCCGGCGCAGGCCGGCCCGCATCAACTTGATGCACTCATCCGGCGGCAATGGACGGCTGAAGAAATAGCCCTGGGCCTGATCGCAATGATTGGCCCGCAGATAAGCCAGCTGCGCGTCAGTTTCGACGCCTTCCGCAACCACGGTCAGGCCGAGGCTGCCGGCCAGCGCGATGATGGTGCGCACGATGGCGGTATCGTTGTCGTCGCCCGGGATGTCGCGGATGAACGAGCGGTCGATCTTCAGGCAGTGGATGGGAAAGCTCTTCAGATAGCTGAGCGAGGAATAGCCCGTGCCGAAATCGTCTACCGCGATGCGGAGGCCCAACCGCTCCAGTTCGGCCAGTACGGTGGCGGCCGTCGCCAGATTGTCCATGAGCGACGACTCGGTGATTTCCAGTTCGAGGTCACCTGCCGCCAGACCGGTATCGCGCAGGGCGGCGCTGACTTCCTCGGCCAGATCCTTTTGACGAAACTGGCGTGTCGACAGGTTGACCGCCATGGTGCCGGTCATCAGGCCCGCGTCCTGCCACACCCGCAATTGACGACACGCTTCACGCAGTACCCAGTCGCCGATCGGCAGGATGAGGCCCGTGTGCTCGGCGACCGGGATGAACTCCTCCGGGCTGACCGCGCCCAGTTCCGCCGACTGCCAGCGCAACAACGCCTCCCAGCCCATCAGGCGACCGGACTGGATTTCCAGTTTGGGCTGGTAATGCAGTGCGAGTTCCTGGCGATCCAGCGCCTGCTTGAGGCGCGCCTCCAGCAACACACGGCGCTGGATTTCATCGGACAGATCGCGGCTGAACACCATCAGGCAATTGCGCCCGGCCGATTTGGCGCGGTGCAGGGCGAGGTCAGCATAGCGCATCAGGACGCTGGCCGACTCGCCGTCGGTCGGGTACGTGACGATGCCGATACTGACGCTGATTCCCAGGCGGTCGTTGCCGATGTCGAACTCGCGGGCCATGGTCTGAAGCAGGATCTGGCCCACCAGCCGGGCCTCGTCGGCCGGTGCGTTTTCGAGCATGACGACGAACTCGTCGCCGCTGAAGCGGGCCAGGAAAGCCGCTTTCGGCAGGGCGGCGCGGATGCGCTGGGCGACTGCAACCAGCAGCAGATCGCCCTGCTCGTGGCCCAGCGTGTCGTTCACATTCTGGAAATAGTCCAGGTCGAGCAACAACACGGCGCAGGGCACCTGCTCATCACGGACGCGGACGACGGACTGATTGAGGCGTTCGCCAAATGCGGTACGGTTCGGCAGCCCGGTCAGGTCGTCATGGGTAAGCATATGGCGCATCTGTCGGAACGGGCGGCTCACTGCTTCGGCATAGATCGCACGATAGAGGAAATAATAGGCGAATACCTTGTAGGTATGCCCCAGCAGATTGGCCGTACTGCTTACGTTCACATATACGACGAAGAACAGCTCGGCCGCCGCCATCAGCAACAGGGCCAGCATCAGGCTCTCGAAATCGCAGTGGGTGATCCGTGTGCGGCGCAGGTACAGCAGGACTGCGACCGCAAGATAGAGGCCGAACACGCCCCATTCGAGCGTCACCTTGAGCGGGGTCAAGCCCTGGCCCAATACATACATCGCCGGAATCGTCTGGGGCGAAGCCAGAAGCCCGTAGGAAAGCGTCCCCAACACCAGCAGAACCACAGTCCAGCCATAGCGACTGGCCGGGTAACGCGTGGCGGGCGTTTCCGGAAGCAGCACATAGGCCAGCAGGCCCATCCCGGCGGCCAAACGGCCGCACAGCCAGAACAAAATCGATTTGTGGGGAGAATTGGGACTGACCAGGTCCGGCATGCCCGCATAGGTGAGGAAGTGCAGGATGTCGAACAGCGCCACCGCCAGAAACGCGCAGCCCAGCACCATGGAGCGGATCGAGCGCACGGTTTCCTGCGCGCCGTGGCCAGTGAAGAAAACCAGCGCCGCCACGATGACGGCAAAGATTTCCATCAGCGAATGGGCTGCCAGGAAAGCCGGGGCCGAGAGCGTCAGTTGATTGGCCGGAACGGCCTGCCACAGCAGCAGCGGGATGCTCGCGGCCAACAGCAGTATGCCGGCGAGGCGGTGTCTCTCTTGTCCTGGCATCGAAGCTGGCTGTCCTCTCTTGGCTGGAGGGTTGCACAAATAACCATACTTGCCATGCAAGTATTTAGATTTTACCGGCTTCGGTCAACGCCCGTATGCGCAACACCCGGCAAACGGACCTGACGTCGTCCATCCCGAGATGGGCCTTAACGTTAACGGCGGAGACACCACTCCCTTGAATGCGGGTGCGCCCACACCCTCATACCAGCATCGTCGGGCCGCCGCGCTCAGCCCGGTGACCACGCTATTCTGCCGGTGGCCGCGAAGCCGGCGAAGGATGGTGAGACGGCATATGGACGTTGTCGTAGCGCGTGGCGTGCGGATGTGCATCGATCTCTTCCGACCTGGCCTGCAGCCGCCTGTCTGACACCCAGTGGAAGAACAGCGGGATGAAGAACACCGCGAGGAAGGTGGCGGCAAGCATCCCGCCGACGACGCCAGTGCCGACCGCATGGCGCGCCCCTGCGCCCGCCCCGGTTGAAATCGCCAGCGGCAGCACACCGAGGATGAAGGCAAGCGAGGTCATCAGGATGGGGCGGAAGCGCAGGCGGGCGGCTTCGAGCGCAGCGGCCACGCTGGAATAGCCCTCCTGCTTCTTCAACACCGCGAATTCGACGATCAGGATGGCGTTCTTCGCCGCGAGGCCCAAGAGGGTCACCAGCCCGATCTGGAAATACACGTCATTGGACAGCCCGCGCAGCCACACCGCCGCCAGCGCACCGAAGGTGCCGAAGGGCAGCGCCATCAGCACGGCAAACGGCAGCGACCATTTCTCGTACTGCGCCGCAAGGATGAGGAACACCATCAGCACCGCCAACCCCAGCGCGATGCCCGACGTCCCGCTCGAACGCTTCTCCTGGAACGAGGCGCCGGTCCATTCGTAACTGAAATCGGGCGGCAGCACTTTCTTGGCAATTCCGTCGATGATGGCGAGCGCCTGGCCCGAACTGACGCCGGGCACCGCGCTGCCCATGATCTTGACCGCCTGGGAATCGTTGTAACGGTCGAGCGTTTCCGGACCGGACGAGAAACTGATCCGGGCCAGCGCCGACATCGGCACCATCTCGCCGGACGCATTGGGCACAAACAGCGCCGACACGTCCTGCGGCGTCTTCCGCGCACCCGGCTCGGCCGACATCAGAACCTGCCAGGTGCGGCCGTACTTGTTGAAGTCGTTGACGTAATACGAGCCGAGCGTGGCCGACAGCGTGCTGAACACGTCGTCGATCTTGACGCCCAGCATCTTCGCCTTCTCGCGGTCGACGTCGACATACAGCTGCGGCACGTGCGGCCGCCACAGCGTCAGCACCTGCGCGAGCCGCTTGTCCTGGCGCGCGGCGGCGAGAAAGGCGTCGCTCACCTGGGCCAGCTTCTGCGGCCCGCCCTCACCCTTGTTCTGGATGTAGAACTCGAAGCCTCCGGCGTTTCCCAGGCCGAAAATCGGCGGCGGCGCAAACGCCAGCACCAGCGCCTCGCGGATGCCCGAAGTCGCACCCATCATCTCGCCCACCATCTGCTGGATGGTTTTCTTGCGCTCGTCCCAATGGCGCGCGGCGACGAAGATGGTCGCAGCACTGTTGCGGAACCCGCCGCCGAGAAAATCGAGCCCGGCGAAGGCGACCACATGCTGGACGGCGGGATCCTTGCGCACGATCGCATCGACCTGCTTGACCACCGCTTCGGTCCGCGAAAGCGCCGAGCCGTCCGGCAGGTACACCGCGCTAATGTAATAGCCCTGGTCTTCGTCCGGCACCAGGCTGCCGGGCGTGAACTTCCACAGGGTGACAGCCGCGGCGATCATCAGGATATAAATCGAGAGCGCGACGAGCGAGCGCCGCATGAGGAATTTCACCCCGCCCTGATAATGGCGGGTCATGCCGGCGAAGCCCCGGTTGAACGCACGGAAAAAGCGTCCGGGCTCATGCGGCTTCTCGCCCTTGAGCAGGGCGACGCACAGTGCCGGCGTCAAGGTCAGCGCGACGAGGCCGGAGATCACCACCGAAATAGCAATCGTCGCCGCAAACTGGCGATACAGTTCGCCGGTCAGACCGCCGAGGAAGGCGATGGGAATGAATACCGCGCACAGCACCAGTACGATCGCGATCACCGGGCCGGTGACTTCGCGCATCGCCAGCAGTGCCGCCTCACGCGGGGTCTTCTTGTGCTCGTGGATGATGCGCTCGATGTTCTCCAGCACCACGATGGCGTCGTCGACCACGATGCCGATGGCGAGCACCATGCCGAACAGCGTCAGCGTGTTGATCGAATAGCCGAGCAGCAGCAGGCCGACGAAGGTACCCAACAGCGAGACCGGCACGGCGAGGACGGGGATGAGCGTCGCGCGCCAGTTCTGCAGAAAGACGAACACCACCAGCACCACCAGCAGGATCGCTTCGCCCAGGGTTTTCACCACCTCACGGATCGACACCTCGACAAAGCGGGTGGTGTCGTAGGGGACGGCGTAATCGAGGCCTGGCGGGAATTGCTTTTTCAGTTCCTCGACCGTGCGGATCACGTCGTCGCCCACCTTGAGCGCGTTGGCGCCGGGCTGCAGGAAAATGCCGACCAGCGTCGCCGGCTTGCCGTTGTAGAGCCCCGCGAAGTCGTAATCCTTGGAGCCGAGCTCGACCCGCGCGACGTCCTTCAAATACAGCACCGAACCGTCGGCATTGGCGCGCACGACGATATTCTCGAACTCCTTCGGATCGGCAAGCCGCCCTTTGGTCGTGAGCGAATACACCAGCGCCTGGCCGTTGTCGACCGGCGGCTGGCCGATCTTGCCGGGGGCGAACTGGGCGTTCTGCTCGTTGATCGCACGGGTGAGATCGGTCACGGTCACACCCAGCTGCGCCATGCGGTCAGGCTTGAGCCAGATGCGCATGGCATAGTCCTTGGCGCCGAAGATCTGCACGTTGGTCGTGCCGGGGATGCGCTTCAACTGGTCCAGCACGTTGAGCGTGACGTAGTTGCTGGTGTAGAGATCGTCGTAACGGCCGTCGGGCGAGAGGAAGGCGAGCACCTGCAGGAAGGCGGACGACCCCTTTTCCACCGTCACGCCTTGGCGACGCACTTCTTCCGGCAGCCGCGCCTCGGCCTGCTTGACGCGGTTGTTGACGTTGAGCGCGGCCTTGTCGACATCGGAACCGATCTCGAAGGTGACCTGGATTTCCAGGACGCCGTTCGAAGCCGAGGTCGAGCTCATGTACATCATGTCCTCGATGCCGTTGATCGCGTTTTCCAGCGGAGCCGCGACGGTCTGTTCCAGCACCGTCGCCGAGGCGCCGGGGTAGACCGCACGCACCGTGACTACGGGCGGTGCAATCTCCGGATATTGCGCGATCGGCAGCACGCGCATCGCCAGCAGGCCGGCGAGCACGATGAGGATGGAGACCACCACCGAGAAAATCGGCCGGTCGATGAAGTAACGCGAAAACATGACGGCCCCTTATTTCTTCGCGGCCACGGGCGGCGCAGCGACAGCCTTGTCCGACGGCGCCCCCGCTTCCGAGGGCGCAACGGGCATGCCGGGGAAGAAAATCCGTGCCATGCCGTCGACCACGACCTTGTCGCCAGGCTTCAAGCCGCTCTTGATCACCCAGCGGCCGGCCCCCTTGTCCTGTTCATCGCCACCCACCCACGCGCAGACTTCGACCGGGTGGGGCAGCGCGACGGTCATGCCCTTCTCGCCGGGCGTGGCAACGTAGACAAACTTGCCGGTCGGGCCATCCTGTACCGCGGGCTGCGGCACGGTAATCGCGTCCGGCAACTTGCCGCCTTCGACGACCACACGCACAAACTGCCCGGGTTTCAGGGCGCTGCCGGCGTTGGCAAACTCGGCACGCATGTCGAATGCGCCGGTTTGCGGATTCGCCTTGTAGTCGCTGAAGTTGAGCGTGCCGGTGGTGGCGATCCGGGTGCCGTCGGCGAGCACCAGGCGGACGCGCTGCCGGCCCTGTTCCAGCGATCCGTCGGCGCGCTGCTTCTCCAGCGCCAGACGCGCGTCCTCGCCGATCGAAAACCGCGCATAGATGGGCGCAATCTGCGCCAACGTAGTGAGCGCCGGGCCGGTGGGGCTCACCAGCGCGCCTTCGACCTGGAGCGCCCGGCCCATCACGCCCGTGAGCGGAGCGCGGATTTCGGTATAGCCGAGACTGACGCGTGCATCGGCGAGATTCGCCTCGGCTGTACGCACGCCCGCTTCGGCCACCGTGAGCGCGGTTTGCGTGGAATCCAGCGCACGCGTGCTGACGAACCCCTGCGCTGCGAGCGCCCGGTTGCGGTCCAGTTCCAGTTTTGCCTCCGCGAGCAGCGCCTGCCGATTGGCAAGTTCGGCACTTGCCGCGCGAACCTGTGCGGCAAAGCTGGCGGCGTCGAGCTTGTACAGCAAGGCGCCGGCCTTCACCGGTGCGCCCTCCTGAAAATAGCGGCGCTCGATGACGGCTGCGACACGCGGGCGGATCTCCACTTCGCGCGATGCTTCCAGGCGCCCGACATATTCAAAGCTGATCGGCACGGCTTGCGGCATCACCGCTTCCACCGTCACCTGCGCCGGCGGCGGTGCGCCGCCGCCCTGTTGCGCCGCTTCGTGCTGCCCGCACGCTGCAAGCACTGCGCTCAAGCCCACCACCGCTGCCCGGGAAAGTCGGTGCATGGCACCCCCTGAAATTGTTTATATCTCGCCATCATAAAAGCATACCGACATGAATGTAACGGGTCGGGCATGCCGCCACCCTGGCGACGTTCGACGTGGTTTTCCACAAATGCGAATTCACCGGGGAACGGACGCCTGTGGGCCCCCGGTCTGCCGACCGGGCCCAGCTAGTCCAAATTCGCCGCTGCTGCAGCCTTGAACAACGCCAGTGCCCGGGCGCGCTGGACCGCATGCTCGACGATGGGTGCAGGGCAGGTCTGACCGACGATCACGCCCATACGCGCCTGCTCGCTGGCCGGCAGTGTCCACGGGGCGTGAATGAATTTCTCCGGGACGCTGGCGAGTTCGGGTATATAGCGGCGGATGAACGCCCCTCGCGGGTCGAATCTTTCGGATTGCGTCACCGGGTTGAAGATGCGGAACCAGGGCTGGGCATCGCAGCCCACCGAGGCCGCCCATTGCCAGCCGCCGCTGTTGGCGGCGAGGTCGAAATCGATCAGCCTGTCGGCAAAATATTTCTCGCCGAGACGCCAATCGACCAGCAGGTCTTTTGTGAGGAACGAGGCCGTCACCATGCGCAGGCGGTTGTGCATATAGCCAGTCTGGTTGAGCTGGCGCATCGCGGCGTCGACCAGCGGGTAGCCGGTGCGCGCCTCGCACCACGCCTCGAAATGACGGGGGGGATTCGGCCATGGCAAAGCGTCGTACTGCAGCTTGAAGGCATGGCCGGCGGCGATGTCGGGACGATGCCAGAGGATCTGATGGTAAAAGTCGCGCCAGATCAGTTCGGACAGCCAGGTCTGCGCGCCGTGTCCGCCCTGCTGCCAGGCCGCGGCGGCCAGCTGACGGACGGACACCGTGCCGAAGCGCAGGTGTACCGACAGATACGACGGCCCCTTCTGCGCGGGGAAATCGCGCGTCTCCTGATACCGGTCGATCCGCTGCAGGAAATCCTCGAATAACTGCGCGCCGCCCGACATGCCGGGCGTCACCTTCAGTTCGCGCAGGTTGGTAGGTGCAAACCCCATGTCCTGCAGGCCCGGGATGGCGGTCGACAGCGCGACCAGCCGGTCGGCATACGGATCGACCGGGTAGGCTTGCAAGTCATGCGGCGCCAGCTTTTTCAGCCAGGCATTCTTGTAGGGCGTGAAGACGCTGAAAGGCGTTCCGGCGGCTGTAAGCACTTCCTCACGTTCAAAAATGACTGCGTCCTTGGTGTGGTGGACAGCCATGTTGCGGCTGCGCAGGGCGGTTTCCACGGCAGCATCACGCGCCAGGGCGGCGGGGTCGTCGTCGTGATTGAAGAACAAGGCATCGACTCCGAGTTCGGCTGCCAGCTGCATGATTTCGTCGCGCGCAACGCCATGGCGGACAACGAGGCCGCCGCCTCGGGACTGCAGGGACCGCTGCAATTCGGTGACGCTGGCATGGATGAATTCGACCCGCCGATCGGCCGGGTCGGGAAGCGTATCCAGGATTTCGCGGTCGAAAATGAAGACGCAGACCACCTGTCGGGCGCATTTGAGCGCGTGATGGAGCGCGGCATGATCGAAGTCCCGCAGGTCGCGGCGAAACCAGACCAGGGCACGGGCATATTCAGGCATGGGACGTGGCGGTCGCTATAGTGTAAGAAGGGTGCAAAAAGTGGTGCTTGCCTGTTTCGGGGCAGATTACAATGGGAACGCAATCATGGATACCGTCAACCTCACCCACAATTTCCTGATCGCCATGCCCGGCATGGTCGACCCCAATTTCAACGGCACGCTGACCTATATCTGCGACCACAGTGATCAGGGCGCGCTGGGCGTGGTGGTCAACCGCCCGATCGACCTGGATCTGTCGACGCTCTTCGAGCAGATCGGGCTGTCGCTGCCGGAGCGCCTGCAGCACAACACCGTGTTTTTTGGCGGCCCGGTGCAGACCGAGCGCGGCTTTGTATTGCACACGCCACCCCTCACCTTCAGTTCCACCCTCACCGTCAACGACGCGGTCAGCCTGACCACCTCCAAGGACGTGCTGGAAGCGGTCAGCCAGGGGGCGGGACCGGAAAAATTCATGGTGTCGCTGGGCTACGCGGGCTGGTCGGCCGGTCAGCTGGAAGACGAAATCAAACAGAACGCCTGGCTGTCGGTGGCCGCCGACCCCCAGGTGATTTTTGATCTGGCGCCCGAAGAGCGCCTGCCTGCTGCGATGAAGCTCTTGGGCATCGACTTCGCCAGCCTGTCCGAAGAAGCCGGGCACGCTTGAAGCCGGGAGAAACTCACGGCACGGTGCTGGCCCTCGACCTGGGGCTGAAGCGCACCGGCGTGGCTTCGGGCGAGTTGTCGATCGGGATCGCGCATCCGCTCACCGTCATTCAGGCCGACTCCACCGATGCGCGCCTGACTGCCATCGCCAAACTGGTCGGCGAATGGCAGCCGGTGCTGCTGGTGCTGGGGCTGCCCACCCACGCCGACGGCAGCGAGCACGACATGACGCGGGCGGCCAAAAACTTCGCGCGCAAATTAGAATCCCGCTTCAATCTCCCGGTTTTTCTGGTGGACGAGCGCCACACCAGCACGGCAGCCGAATCCGAGCTCCATGCACGCGGCATCCACGGCAAGAAAAACAAGGCGCTGACGGACGCCGTCGCCGCTCAACTTATTTTGCAAGGGTTCTTCGATGCACGCCTCACTGCCTGACGCCCATACGCTGATCGCGCGGCTCGCCGACGCCATCGCGCCCACGCTCACGCCCGACACGCTGATCGTCGGCATCCACACCGGCGGCGTGTGGGTGGCCGAGCGCCTGCATGCCTTGCTCCAGTGCACCTTGCCGCTCGGGACGCTCGACATTTCGTTCTACCGCGACGACTTTTCGCGCATCGGCCTGCACCCGCAGGTGAAGCCGTCCAACCTGCCCTTCGACCTGGAAGGCCGCGCCATCCTGCTGGTCGACGACGTGCTGCACACCGGGCGTACGGTGCGTGCGGCGATGAACGAGTTGTTCGACTATGGCCGCCCTGCTTCGATCCGGCTCGCCGTACTGGTCGATCGCGGCGGTCACGAACTGCCGATCCGCCCCGATT
>JAJYXA010000372.1 GCA_021791235.1 Pseudomonadota bacterium | reverse complement strand
TCCGATCTTTCGGTGACGCTGCTGGCGTCGGCCGGGGCGTCGCGCAGCACGATCTCGGGGAAGGCCAGCACCACGGCGACCATGACGAGCTGGATGACGAGAAAGGGAATCGCACCCCAGTAGATGTCGGCGGTGCGGATGCTCTTCGGCGCGACGCTCTTCAGGTAGAACAGGGCGAAGCCGAAGGGCGGGTGCATGAAGGCGGTCTGCATGTTGACCGCGAGCATGACGCCGAACCAGATCGGATCGATGCCGAGCTTGGTGGCGATGGGGCCCACCAGCGGCACCACGATGAAGGCGATCTCGAAGAAGTCGAGGAAGAAGGCCAGCGTGAACACCAGCAGGTTGACCACGACGAGGAAGCCGAGCACGCCGCCGGGCAGTTGGTTGAACAGGTGCTCCACCCAGACGTCGCCGTCGAGCCCGCGGAAAACCAGGGTGAAGAGGGTCGAGCCGATCAGGATGAAGATGACGAAGGTGGTGAGCTTGGTCGTGCTGTCCATCGCCTGCGTCAGCTGCAGGCGGCTCAGTCGCCCGCGCGCCAGCGCCAGCAGCAGGGCGCCGGCCGCGCCCATCGCGCCGCCCTCGGTGGGGGTGGCGACGCCGAGGAAGATGGTGCCGAGCACCAAGAAAATCAGCACCAGCGGCGGCACCAGCGTGGTGAACACGCGCAGCAGCAGCGCGGAACCATGCAGGGTGTGCGCACTGACCGGCATGGCGGGGACGGCGTGCGGCCTGAACAGCGTCACGCCGAACACATAGAGCAGATACAGCCCGACCAGCGCCAGGCCCGGGACGAGCGCGCCCTTGTACATGTCGCCGACCGAGGCGCCGAGCTGGTCGGCCAGCACGATCAAAACCAATGAAGGCGGAACGATCTGCGCCAGCGTGCCCGAGGCGGCGATGACGCCGGACGCCAGCCGCTTGTCGTAGCCGTAGCGCAGCATCACCGGCAGCGAGATCAGCCCCATGGCGATGACCGTGGCGGCGACCACGCCGGTGGTGGCGGCGAGCAGGCCGCCGACCAGGATCACCGCGTAGGCCAGCCCACCGCGCAGCGAGCCGAACAACTGGCCGATGGTGTCGAGCAGGTCCTCGGCCATGCCGGAGCGTTCGAGGATCAGCCCCATGAAGGCGAAGAAGGGGATCGCCAGCAGGGTGGGATTGGCGACGATGCCGTAGACGCGCTCGGGCAGGGCATGCAGCAGCGAGACGTCGAACAGTCCCGCGGCGATGCCGATGCCGGCGAACAGGAGGCCGTTGGCGGCGAGCGCGAACGCCACCGGATAGCCCAGCAGCAGGAAGGCGACGAGTCCGAGGAACATCAGCGGCGCCAGGTTTTCCACGATCAGACTTCCTCTTCCGGGGTTTCGTGGGGGAGGACGAGATGGCCACTGAGGACGCCGATCCGCTTGATGACTTCGGCTACGCCCTGCAGCGCAAGCAGGGCAAAGCCCAGCGGCAGCAGCAGCTTCACCGGCCAGCGCACGAGGCCGCCGGCGTCGGGCGACATTTCCTGCGTGACCCAGGCCTCATGGAACATCGGCCAGGCGAGCCAGGCCAGCAGCACCGCCATCGGCAGCAGGAACACGAGGCCGCCGGCGAGGTCGACCCACGCCTGCCCGCGCGGGCCGAGACGGTTGTAGAAGATGTCGATGCGCACATGGCCGTTGTGCTTCAGCGTGTAGCCCGCCGCCAGCAGGAACATCGCGCCGAACAGATACCACTGGATTTCCAGCCAGGCGTTCGAGCTCTCGCCAAGCAGATAGCGGACGAGCGCGTTGCCCGCCGAAATCAGCGTGGCGACCAGCACCAGCCAGATCGCCAGACGGCCGATGCGCTCGGTCAGGGCGTCGATCAGGCGGGCGAAAGCGAGCAGGGCGTTCATCCTGAAAAAGCAGTTGAACCACAGAGATATGTCCCGAAGGGACGGTATCCCTTGGGACACAGAGAACACAGAGGAAAAGCACACCCTTGAAATATTGCATGTCCCAAGCCGCTGGATGTGCCATGCAAAAATCGGTGATTAATTGATTTCTCTGTGCCTCTGTGTCTCTGTGGTGAATGGTTTGTCATTGTCAAATTCACAGCGCCCCCGCGTCGCGCAGGAATTCGGCCAGCCGCTCGGCGACCACGCGATAGCCGGCGGCGTTGGCGTGGATGGGGTCGGACTTGAGGCGGTTGTCTTTCAGCACCTCGTTGAAAACGTCCTGCTCCAGCGGCAGCTGCATGTCCTCGGCGATCCGGGCGTAGAAATCCGGCGCGCCGCCGAACAGTTTGGGTTCGGGCACGCCGATCAGCACCACCTCGGCGCCGCTGGCGCGGATGGTCTTCACCAGCAGGCGCAGGTTGTTTTCGGTGGCGGCTTCGGGCTGCTTCTTCAGCATGTCGTTGCCGCCCAGGCACAGCAGCACCAGGCGCGGTTTGTGCGCATCCAGTACTGCGGGCAGGCGCTGCAATCCGGTGGTCGTGGTGTCGCCGGGCACGCCGGCGTTGATCACGGTGCGGCCGGTCAGCGCCGCCAGCACGGCGGGGTAGGCGGTGTCGGCGCCCGCGCCGGTGCCGTGGGTGAGGCTGTCGCCGAAGGCGACGACGATGTCGTTCGGGCCGAGCTGGGGTAGCGTCGGCGCGCGGTCGCACGCGGCGAGCAGGACGAGGGCGAAAAACGCAAAGAGGAAACGTTGAATCGGTTGCATGTCAGCAGCTTGCCGGGTTTTAAAACCGATTCACGGCCAGCCCCTTCAGCCTTACATTTTTTTCCAGGGTTACGTCTGCGGTAGCAATACTGGCTGCTCCAGCCTCGATCGCCATCGACAGATGAAGCGAGTCACCGGAGCGTAGGCCGCTGGAAACATTGCGTACAAGCTGTGCGGCCTGCCCGAAAGCGTGCCTGCTCACGGGGACCAGCGGCAGGCGCAACTCGCCGCGCTCAATCATGCCCACCAGCTCCTGAACCGATGCCTCCGCTTTTGTCATGTCGCTTGTCCTTTAGTTTGTTGCAACGAAGTGCTCCGCCAAACCCAACAAGGTCATGTTGGGCGCAATCTCGTCATGCGGAATCAGCACGTAACGCCAAGGCTTGCCTTCATTACTTAATGCGTGGTCTGAAGCATTCACACACCAGTTGATAGCGGCCTCTTTCTTGGCGAGGACAACCGGGTCGTCCATCTGATTGCTGGCCTTGGGTTCGAGCATGTAGATCGTGTCGTTCGTTTCAGCAACGAAGTCCGGCTGGTATTCCAGATGATCGGCGCCATTGCGATAGTAAATCTGGAACTGCCCCCTGGCCGGCTTGAACCACTTCATCGCGTCGCGCTCCAGAATCGCTGACAGCTTGCGCTCGGCATCCGAATCGAACTTCTGCACCGGATAAAGGCAGCGTTCGAACCCGCCAAACAGGTATTTCGCCATATTGCTCTTGTCGGCGGGGGCAACCCTGTAATCCGCGAGCGGCTCATTGACCTGGTAGGTATATGAACTGGGTTTGAGTTCGGTATATCCCTTGCTCACTTTCACCTCATAGCCGCCGCTGGTGTCTTCCCAGTAATGTTCCTGCATCTGGGCATGAATAAACTGCGCAATGGGGCGCTGGTAACAGCGCAGGACTTTTCTCACTTCATCTTCGGACAAGTGACCCAGCAAATGCTGGACGGTTTGCCCCGCCAGGTCATACAGCAAGTCGGCGTGTTCGTCGTAGAACACGTCATCGAAATCCACCAGGCCGCTGACCACGTAGTCCTCCAGCCGCGCCTCGTCGATGCCACCGTGTCCCATTGCCACCACTTCAGTGCCGCCGGTACGCAGGTATTGCACCCAAAGCTCTTCCGAAACGGCCGGATACTTCAGCGCGTCCAGCTTCAGCGTGAATGGCTCGAAGCCGGATTTCACTTCGCCCTTGGGCACCACCAGAACGCGCGGGATGCTGATGGTTTGTTGCACATACAGGTCCGCCGTCTTGGCCACGACTGCGGCAATGTCCGGCTTCTCGGTCACGCCCTCCAGTTCCATCTGCGTCGGCTGGTGCTGCTCTTCCACTGCCTTGACGATGGCCGCCTGGATTTCCGGGTTTCTCAGGTGCTCGATTGTTGGCACCACATCGGGCTGTCCCTCCAGCTTGCGGATGACCTCGTAGGCAATCTGGGCCACTTTCTGCTCTTCCGGCTTGGTGAAAACGGGCGTCTCGTCCTGGCCTGCCACTTTCGTGCTGCTGGTGACATTCTCGGGTTGCAGCCCGAGCTTGGTTGCCACACACGATTGGGAAACCACGGTGCCGGTTTTGCGGGTCAGCACATCGTCGTCCAGCACCACCGATGTCATGCGGATTGTCGAATCCGGCTTGTTGGCTTCGTCGATGATTTCCTGAAACCTGTCGTGCGCGACGATGTTCAACCGGTCAACCGCCGTCACCCCGGTGCGCTTGCCGTAGGGCAGACGCAAGCCGCGGCCGATGGACTGCTCGATCAACACACGGGCGTTGGCCGCCCGCAGCGGCACGATGGTGTAGAGGTTGGTCACGTCCCAGCCTTCCTTCAGCATGTTGACGTGGATGACGATCTCGGTCGGCTCCTCGGTATGTTCCACCTTCAACAGCCGCTCGATCATTTCCTCCTCTTCGGCGCCGCTCTTGCTGGAATCGACCTGAATGACCTTGTCCTGGTAGCGCCCCTCGAAGAAGGCCTCGGACTGGATCAAGGCCAGCAAGGCGCTGGCATGGGTGGTGTCGCGGGCGATCACCAACAGGAAAGGCTTGACGATGGGCTTGTCCGCTTCACGGGCGTAGGTCTCAAGCTCGACCTTCACGCTTTCGTGCAGGCGCACACCGTCTTCCAGCTTCAGGCGCTCGATTTCTTCTGCCGACATACCCGCCGGGTTGAAATTCTTGCGCGTCACCACCGCCGGCTCCTTGACAAAGCCATCCGCCATGGCAGTGCCAAGGGGGTAGTCGTAGATCACGTTCCTGAACGTGGCGGCGCCGCGAGCCGACTCCACGAACGGCGTGGCGGTGAGTTCAAGACCGAGAATCGGCTTCAGATCGTTGATCGCCCGCACCCCGGCACTGGCCCGGTAGCGATGCGACTCGTCCATCAGCAGCACCAGGTCCGGTAGTCCGGCCAGGTAGTCGAAGTAGCTTTCGCCGATGTATTCCGACAGCCGCTTGATACGCGGCGACTTGCCGCCGCGCACCTCGGAGTTGATCTTGGAGATGTTGAAAATATTGATCTTGCAGCGCAGCAAGGCATCGAACAGATTGCCCGCCATGGCCTCGTAGTTGTCGCCCGTAATAATGGCCGGCGCATCGGTGGCGAATTCGGCAATGCCCTTGAACACATACTTGGGCGTGTTGGGCGTGAAGTCGGCAATCAGCTTGTTGTAGATGGTCAGGTTGGGCGCCATCACGAAGAAGTTGTTGATGCCGTGGGCCAGGTGCAGATAGCTGATAAAGGCGCCCATCAGGCGCGTCTTGCCCACGCCGGTAGCCAGTGCAAAACACACCGAGGGGAATTCCCGCTCGAAGTCCGTCACCGACGGAAACTCGCTGCGGATGGCGTCGAGCAAAGCGGCGGTATCGGCGCCCTTCCCGGGCGGTGCAATCTCCGTAATGCGGTCCAGTATCTCCAGCGAGTGGCGCTGCGGGGGGCGCAGGCTAAGGCGGCCGGCAATGGCGTTGACGTGGCGATTCATAGTGCGTCCCCATTTATGGCCTGTTCCCCGCCCGTCGCAGGCTGCCTCATCCCCCATGGAATCGGTTCCTTGTCCATGTTTTATCCATTCCAGCAATGTTCATATGTGTCCATAGATGTTCATAGACGTTCATAGAGCGTCTATAGCATCCGGCTGGACATAGTAGGTCCAACGCCTTGTTCCCTGCTTGGCCAACTTGCCTTCCCTGACAAGCCGGCCCAATAAAAGCGTGGCCTGTCTTTCCGCAAGCCCGCAAAGCTCCGTCACGTTCTCGCGCTTGATTCGACCATGCGCCTGGACAAACTGCAAAATGGCCGCTTCCTGTCGGATCGGATCAAGGCCGTGAACACGGACATACGCCTCCGGCTGACCAACAGCGCCATAAAATCTGGCCGCCAGGTGATAAACCCGGCCACGACGCTCGCCTCGTGCCTCCACCAACCCCTCCTCAACCAGTCGCTCCAGAACCGCGCGAGCATCATTTTGGGTACGCTGGATATCCGCCGCAGCTTGTTCGGAAGTCAGCCGCCGCTCATGGAACAAACGGTTGAGGACAATCACCCGCCGCATTGGCCAGGCAAACCACCGCCTCCACCAAATCCCGGTCATTCAGCACGCAGCGTCGCTCGCCCTTGAACTCCACCGCAAGCGATTCTCCAGCAGCAATCAGCGTTTGCAGCGCGCTTTTATCCATGCATTAAAACTCCAGCGCCTGCTGGCCCGACAAATTTCTCCCCTCGCCCGCTTGCGGGAGAGGGGCTGGGGGAGAGGGAGCCTGCGGCAGGTTCTCCACCCGCAACGAATAATCGTCGTGCCCCCACTCGCAGCGACTCAACACCTGTTTGGGGATTTTCTTCACGGTGAGATTCGGGTACTCGCCCCGCCCCCGGAAGGCCGGGCACAGCACCAACAGCGAGCAGTCAGGCCCCACCTCGTCGGAAAGCTGCCGCAACTGCTCGTGATTCAACGTGGCGGTGGTCACGTAAATGAAATCGCGCTCGGTGGAATGGCCGTGCTGCCAGTACACCGCGTCGGAAGGCGCATAGGTAAAGCCCTCCAGCTTGCACAAGGCTTCGGTCAGCATGGCTGGGTTGTAGTTCTGGTTAATGACCCAGTTGCCCCATTTGTCCTTTTCCAGCAGCGAGGGGGCCAGGCGGTAGTAGCGGAAACCGCCGCCGCCTTTCCAGCCGGCTGCCTGAGTGATACCGCCGGTATCTTCGCTGTCGATGACCTTCTTCAGGCGCGGAATGATGTGGGTATGGCAGTGTTCGCCCAGCTCCACCATGATCCAGCGGCGGCCCATCTTGTGGGCGACGGCGCCGGAGGTACCGGAACCGGCGAAGGAATCGAGGATGAGGTCGCCGGGGTTGGTAGCGATATGGATAACTCTATGAATCAATGCTTCGGGCTTTGGTGTTGAGAAGGGCGTTTCACCCGGAAATAAATTGACCAACTCGCTCTTCGCTTGCCCATTAGTTCCAACTTCTTGGTGAGACCAGAATGTTGAGGGCACAAGTCCAGCCTGTACCTCAGAAAGAAATTTTTTGACGCGAGGTGCATTCCCACCATCAGCACCAAACCAAATTCGGTTATCGGCAACCATTTCACGAAATCGAGGCTCGGTATAGAGCCAGCAACGTCCAGCGGGTGGATCGACCTCTCTGCCAGAAGGTGTCGTCACAGTAAAAAATTGTGCTTGGCGGCGACCCTTTTCGGCTTTTGCATGAGCGGGCAAAGAGGCCCATGGGCCTCGTGGGTCAGAATCGGGATTGGTAAACCTTCCAAGTTGACTTTCTGATGCGGGCAAAGGATTGCGAATTTCTTTCCAAATATCGCGACACTTCGCAAAAACCAATACGTGGTCATGTACAGCAGAAAAATCTGTCCTATTTTCTCGTGTTGGAGTTTTTTGCCAGAATACATTCGCAACAAAATTCACCCGCCCGAACACCTCATCGCACAGCACCTTCAGGTAATGCGCCTCGTTGTCGTCAATCGTGATCCACAGCGAACCATCCTCCGACAGCAATCGCCGGATGATCTCCAGCCGGTCGCGCATCAGCGACAGCCAGAGCGAATGCTCCACCCCGTCATCGTAATGCGTGAACGCGCTGCCGGTGTTGTATGGTGGATCAATAAACACACACTTCACCTTACCCGCGAATTCCGACTCCAGCGCCTTCAAGGCCAGCAGGTTGTCGCCGAAGATCAGCCGGTTGTCGAAGATGTCGTTCTCCGTCACCCGATGCGTAGCGTGATACGACCTGCCCGGTTCTTCCAGCAGAATCCGCGGCTCCAGCTTCGGCCGGTTCTCCTTGCCGATCCAGGTGAGTTCAAGTTTTTGTTTTTTCACGCCACCCGCTCCCTGATGGCGTCTGCAATCTCTATCACGTGTTATTTCCTCGTGGTTTGGCGCGCGCAGCCGTTGCCACAATGGCATCCAGCTTTTCAACAATCTCAGGCTCGATCTGTTGTCTCGACAAGAAACCGGCAAGCAAATGGTAATCGCGCTTGCGGAACGTCAAGGGCAGCTCCATTTCCTTGAAGAAAACCCTGAAGACCCGGTCGAGCACTTCGTCCGTGGCTTTTACATCAAGCGACCAGGGCGATTTCTCGTCGATCTCCAACAGGTGCGTGACTTCCGCGATGGCTTGTTCCATCGCCTGCTGACGTCTTCCACGTTCGGCAACGCCAAACAGGTCATCCGCCACATCGTGGATGGCCCACGCACGTAAAACCTCAGGGGTACATAGATAGTTCTCGATCTCGCGCCTGGCCCACATCAACTCATTCAGGTTCTCGTTGGGTTGTAGCGCCCGGTCGAGGCGGTCAAACAGGGCAATGCCCACCAGGTCGTTCTTGGCTTCGCGCAAGCCGTTGAAGTGATCACGGGATTTTTGCGGCAAGTTGGTTGAGACATAGTGAACAAACGGCATTTCCAGCAATGCCTGGGCCGGATGCGCCAGAATTTTGGCGAATGCCTTGAGAATGGCCAGATCGGTCGAGTCCTCGACATACAACACCCAGCCCGTCTCCTCCGCCTGATAGTACTGATCCCAGCCCAGGTCCGTGAGGGCTTTCATCGTCTGGCTGCCACGGTCGTTCAACAGATGCGGCTTGCCTACAAAGGCCACCACCATGCCACGATTCGCTGCTTCGGCAAGCACGACTTCAGAATGACTAGCGGCGACGATTTGCGAGCCTTTTTCCTCGGCAAGATCGTTGATCAGTTGATAAGTCTGGCGCTGGCGCAGCACCTCAAGATGCGCATCCGGTTCGTCCAGCAACAACACCGTGCGCGGATTGGCATATAGGTGCGCAAGGATCAGTAGGGTTTGCTGCAAGCCCCGGCCGGAAGAGGATATATCCAACCGTGCGCCAGATTTTTCCTCGTACTCCATGACAATTTCGCTGCGCTCGGCAACAAACTTCGGATTAAGCAATTTCACTCCGAACAGGCGGGATAACTGTTCCGTCAGTGCAATCCAGTCCCCGGAGGGTTTGTTCGATTTCTCGTCTGGCCAGCACACCCGGTGACACAGGTTACGCAGCACCTGCGCCGTCTGGCCTTGTCCTATCAATACGCCAATCTCCCCTGGTTGCTTGATGAATTCTCGATCCGTCAGCCCGGACATCGGCGGCAACAACGCCACCTTGGCTTTTGTGGCAAGTTCTGGAATGCTCATCCGCTCGGGTTGCTTGCTCTCGTCCAGCCTGAGCGGGCGACAATAAAATGACTCCTCGTTTGCATAATCGAACTCAAGCCCGCATGACCATACCTGATCGTCAGTAATTCCCTCGACCAATATATCCACGCGAATATTTTGCGTTTTTGGTTTCCCTTCCTGCCGTTCCACGTTGCGGACATGCAGGTCCCGCCAGAGTAGGTTGGCGACAGGAACCGGAAGTGCGACCAGATCGCGCCGGTTGATGGCCACGCCTTGCCGCTGGAGCGCCGTGGATTTCCCCTGCCGTTTTTCAGTCCATCGACGCAACCCAAGCTCCCAGAGGGCGAGCGCCTGAAGCGCGGTCGTCTTCCCGGAGTTGTTTGGGCCGATGAGCACAACGGACTTGCCCAAGTCAACTTCGACCTCGTCAAACCGCTTGAAGTTTTTGATGGTCAGTTTAGTCAGCATTCATATCTCCTTCGTGACCCAAAGCAAGCAAATCGAGTCCTTCGATCTCCTGCAACGACTTCCCCGCAATCCCCTGCAAATCCCCATACATCCCCACCGTCGCACCCATCACACGCTCGATCTGCTCTTCGCGCTTGGCCCACTGCTTCATGATGGCCTTGCGCTCCTTGTCGAGATCTTCCTGCATGGTGGAGAAGGCTTCGACGATGGCT
>JAJYXA010000288.1 GCA_021791235.1 Pseudomonadota bacterium | reverse complement strand
GAACGCCTCGACCTGCTCGGGCGGCACGATGGAGTCGGCCTCGCCGTGGAAGACGCGCAGCTTCGCCCTGATGCCGCCCGGCTTCACCGCCATGTCGGTCGCCAGCACGCCGTGGTAGCTGACCACGGCTTTCAGCGGCATGCCGGCGCGCGCCATGTTGAGCACCACGCCGCCGCCGAAGCAATAGCCCAGTGCGGCGATTTCGCCCTTCTTCACATTGGGCCGCCTGTCGAGAAACGTGCGCGCGGCGTCGAAGCGCGCATAGGCCAGCGGCGGGTTCCTGTTCACGCTGCCCGCCAGCGCGCCGGCATCCTGCGGGTTGTCGGCCACCTGGCCGTTGCCGTACATGTCGACCACCAGCGCCACATAGCCTTCGTTTGCCAGCATGCGCGCGCGCTTGCGTGCGTAATCGTTCGCCCCCCACCATTCCGGCACCACCAGCACCCCGGCACGCTTGCCCTTCACGGCATCGTCGTACGCCAGATACCCCTTCATGACGGTGTCGCCCGCCTTGTAGCCGACATCCTTGCCGACCACGGCGGCCAGGGCGGAAGAGGTGAAAAACAACAATGACAGCGCAAGTGCGGTTTTCATGGGCGTCTCCGGGTTGATGGGCCTGAAAGCATACCGCGCCCCCGCAGGCAATAACAACCGCGCTCGGACAGCGGCCATGCGCCCGTGCCGGGTGCGCCGCGGGCACGGCGGTACACTTGCAGCCCCCACCTGCCCGCCCGCCACCAAGGTCAGCCGGCAAAACGAAACCCGCCTGCGGGCGGCGCAGAAAAGCGCCCAGCGGCACAGATCGCGCACCTGTGCGCTGGAAGAAGGTTAATCGCCGGCACTCGATCAAACGCGGTTTGGTGTGGCTGGTTTCGATCTGTTTCGTTGAAAAATTCCTTGAAGGTCATTTCCCGCAGAGCTTGGGGATCATCAAACATCGACCGATTGACGATCGTTGAACTTAAAAACCGCATTTGAACCACAAAGGCACAAAGATATGTCCCGCAGGGACGGCCTCACAACGGTTTTTCAACAGAAAAAACCCGGATCGGACAGCCGGAATGCGCGACATGAACGGCCGGTTTCCGGCCAGACGGACGCACAACCTCATGGGCACGGGATGCCTGCTGAACCCGGGATGGTCCACGATCGGCAGACAGGGGGATGAACATCATTCCGCCAACGCAGGCAAGGCGAGTTGGAATCGTGTCGTTTGATTGGCGGACACCACTTTGATTGAACCACCATGCGCGTCAACGATGGACTTGACGATGGCGAGTCCCAGCCCGGCGCCATCGCCTTTGCGCTGACGCGAGGGGTCGATCCGGTAGAAGCGGTCGAACAGTCTGGGGAGGTGCTCGGCCGGGATTTCGGGGCCCGGGTTCTCGACGGTAACGAGGGCCTGGCCGCCGTGCGTTGCCAGCGATACGCGCACGCTCTGTCCATGGGGAGTATGCCGAATGGCGTTCGATACGAGGTTGCTGAGCGCGCGCCGCAGCATCAGCCGGTCGCCGGGCACGGCGGCCGATCCCGTCAGGGTCAGCGAAACGCCGCGCTCCTCCGCCCAGGCCTCAAAGTAATCGAACAAGTCTTTCGTTTCATTGCCCAGGTTGACGCTTTCCAGGCCCGGTTTGAGAAGCCCGTTGTCGGCCTTGGCAAGATAGAGCATGTCGCCGACCATCTGGGCCATGCGTTCGTATTCCTCCAGGCTGGAGTACAGGACTTCCTTGTATTCGTCCTTGCCGCGCGCGCTGGAAAGCGCCACCTGGGTCTGGGTCATCAGGTTGGAGATCGGGGTGCGCAGCTCGTGCGCGATGTTCGAGGAAAACTCGGAAAGCCGCCTGAAGGAATCATCCAGGCGGGCCAGCATGGCATTGAAGGCGGCTGCGAGAGGCATGAGCTCGGCCGGTTGGCCCAAGGCCGGAAGGCGCGCCCCCAGGCGCTCGGCGGAAATGCCGGCCACCGTGGCGGTGACCTGGCGCAAGGGCGAGAGCCCCCAGCGGGTAACGATCCAGCCCAGACCGGCCGTGGCCAGGGCGGCCAGGGCGATGGCGACTCCCAGCACCGAGCGGAACCTGTCCATGAAAAGCTCGTGGTGTTCGATGTCCTGCGCCACGGCCACGGTATATGGCCTGCCACTGCCTGCGGTGATCGACACGGCCACGCCCCGGTGGCTCACGCCGTTTTGCTTCCAGCGATGCAAGGTCCCATACGTACATGCTGCCGGCCGGGCCTGGCAGACTTGCAGCAGCGCGCGCGGGAAATCCGCGCCCGACGTGGCGAACCAGATATTCCCCGTCGCATCCGTCACGGCGACGGCGAGCCCATGATGCCCCACGAGGGCGTCGTCCAGCTGCTGGGGCAGCTGGTCCAGCTCCTTGTCGCTTGAGGCGTGCCTGAACAGGTTCTGGATGAGTTCCAGCTTGCCATTGAGCTCGAACCGATCCTGCTCCTCAAAATGTGCCTCCACCACTTGCGTCAGGATATAGCCCGTTACAAGCAGGACCAGCGAAGCGGCTACGGCGAAGAGCAGACTGATCCGGCCGGTCAGCGACAGGGGGTTCATGGCACCGGTTCTTCCGGGGGCGCTTCCAGCACATAGCCCATCCCCCGCACGGTATGGATGAGCTTGAGTTCGAACCCCTCGTCGATCTTGACCCGCAGCCGGCGCACCGCCACATCGATGACGTTGGTGTCGGAATCGAAATTCATGTCCCAGACCTGGGAGGCGATCAGGCTGCGCGGCAGCACTTCGCCCTGCCTGCGCAGAAACAGCTCCAGCAGGGCGAATTCCTTGGCGGTCAACTCGATCTTGCGCCTCGCCCGTGCGGCGCGTCGCCGCAGCAGGTCCAGCTCCAGGTCCGCCGCCTTGAGGACAGTGGATTCCAGGCCGGCATGTCCGCGGCGCACCAGGCTGCGCACCCGCGCCAGCAGTTCGGCAAAGGCGAAGGGCTTCACCAGATAATCGTCGGCCCCCAGCTCCAGCCCCTTGACCCGGTCCTCCACCCGGTCGCGTGCGGTCAGGAACAGCACCGGCATTTCGATTCCCGCCCGGCGCACGCCTTCGAGCACCTGCCAGCCATTGATGCCGGGCAGCATCACGTCCAGGATCATCAGGTCGTAATGCCCCGCTTTGGCGAGTTCCAGCCCTTCCCAGCCCTCGCGGGCCAGATCCGTGACGAAACCGGCCTCGCTGAGGCCCTGCTTCAGGTAATCGCCCGTCTTGGGCTCGTCTTCGACGATCAGGATTTTCATGTGCGGTGGGTCAGGTCGGGTGAACCATCCTGCCACAGCTCGCGCAATTGGAGGCGCGCATTACAGATTTGTAATCCACGCGACAGGTTCGTGTTGGGCGCGCACCCGCAGGATACTCACATGGCCGGAAGGCGTGGACCAGGGATGAGCAAGGCTCCCGGAACGGGTACGATGGATCCTATCGATCCATCGGCCGGCGCCAAACGTCTTTTTCAACCGGAGGGCAGTCTCGTATGAAACCTTATTCGCAGCCTCATTCCCCGTTTCCTATCGCCGTGCCGGATTTGCCGCGCCGGCGATTCGTCCAGGGGCTCGTGGCGGGCGGCGTTCTGCTTGGCCTGTCGTCGGCCGTCAAGCCGTCTTGGGCGCGCGCCACGGACACGGCAACCGGGAATGCACCGGTGCTGACCGGTACCGAGTTTGATCTCGTCATCGCCGAGTCGCCGGTCAACTTCACCGGCAAGCCGCGCATGGCCACCACCATCAACGGCTCGATCCCGGCGCCCACGCTGCGCTGGCGCGAAGGCGATACGGTCACGATTCGCGTGACCAACAGGCTGCGTGAGGATACATCCATTCACTGGCACGGCATCCTCCTGCCGTTCCAGATGGACGGGGTGCCGGGCATCAGCTTCAAGGGCATCGCGCCGGGCGAAACCTTCACTTACCGCTTCAAGGTCGAGCAGACCGGCACCTACTGGTACCACTCGCACTCCGGCATGCAGGAGCAGCGCGGCATGTACGGCGCCATCATCATCGATCCGGCGGGTGACGATCCGATCCGCGCCGATCGCGACTACGTGGTGCAGTTGTCCGACTGGACCGACGAAGACCCGATGCGCGTCTTCGCCAAGCTCAAGATGCAGAGCGACTACTACAACTTCAACCAGCCGACGGCGGTGGATTTCTTTCGCGACGTGTCGCGCGACGGCCTCAAGGCGGCGCTCGACAAGCGCAAGATGTGGAACGAGATGCGCATGAACCCGACCGACCTGGCCGACATCTCGGCTTACACCTACACCTATCTCGTGAACGGCACCACCACGGCCGGGAACTGGACCGGACTGTTCCGTCCGGGCGAGAAGGTGCGGCTGCGTCTGATCAACTCCGGCGCGATGACCTTCTTCGATGTGCGCATTCCCGGACTGAAGATGACCGTGGTGCAGGCCGACGGCCAGGACGTCGATCCGGTCACGGTGGACGAGATCCGTATTGGCGTGGCCGAGACCTACGACGTGATCGTCACGCCCACGGACGACGCCTACACGATCTTCGCGCAGTCGATGGACCGCACCGGCCATGCGCGCGGCACCCTTGCCATCCGTCATGGGCTGGCTGCCCCGGTGCCGCAGCCGGACAAACCCGAATGGCTGACCATGGAGGACATGATGGGCGCCATGGGCGGCATGAACCATGGCAGCATGCCGGCCATGAATCACAATGCCATGGCCGGCATGAATCACGGCAGCATGGCCATGGACCACAGCATGCACGGCGGCATGGCGATGGGCGGGGCCAGCACCCAGGTTCGTCACGCCAGAACCGAATACGGCCCCAGTGTCGACATGCGCGTCGACATGCCGCGCACCAGCCTCGACGATCCGGGCATCGGCCTGCGCAACAACGGCCGCCGCGTGCTGACCTATGCCGATCTGCACACGATCGGCGGGCCGATCGATCCGCGCGGCGCCGAGCGCGAGATCGAGCTGCATCTGACCGGCAACATGGAACGCTACGCCTGGTCGCTCGACGGACTTTCGTTTGGCTCATCCACGCCCGTGCATTTCCGCTATGGCGAGCGGCTGCGGGTCATTCTCCACAACGACACCATGATGACCCACCCCATGCACCTGCACGGCATGTGGAGCGAGCTGGAAAGCCCGGATGGGCAGTTCCTGGCGCGCAAGCACGTGATCAACGTGCAACCGGCACAGCGCATCAGCTTCCTGGTCAGCGCCGACGCCCTCGGCCGTTGGGCCTGGCACTGCCACCTGCTCTTGCATATGGATGCGGGCATGTTCCGCGAAGTGGTGGTGTCCTGAGTCATGCGGACCAACGAGAGGAAAACGAAGATGAATGCGCGCATGAAGTTGCTGGCTGTATCGATCGCCGCCTTGAGTGTGTCGCCGGCGTGGGCGCAAACGGAAGCCACGGCCGTTCCCATGCAGGCCGAAGGCGCGATGCCGGCCCCGAAACAGGCTGCGGCTGGCACGGGCCGGGGCGACGACGCGATGGATCACGGCGAGATGAACATGCAGGGCGGCTCGCCCCCGCCGGATGCGCGCGACCCGCATGCCTACTCGGGCGGCTATACGCTCGAATCGGGCCCCTATGCGCTCCCCGGGCCGCGACAACTGCGCCTGGCCGATGAGCACAATTTCGGCGCGCTGCTGGTCGACCGGCTGGAGCGAAGGGATACCGGTGATGGCAATGCCACGGCTTACGACGCGCAGGCCTGGTTCGGCCGGGACTACGACCGCCTGGTGGTCAAGGCCGAGGGCGACGTTGCCCAGGGCAAATTGCAGGAGGCGCGGACAGAACTGCTCTGGGCTCATGCCATCGCCCCTTTCTGGGATACGCAACTGGGCGCGCGCTACGACAGCGGTGAAGGGCCGGACCGCGGGTGGCTGGCCTTCGGGGTCCAGGGCCTCGCGCCTTACTGGTTCAACGTCGACGCGGCCGCCTACGTGGGCGGCAACGGCAGGACCGCGCTGCGTCTGGTCGCGGAGTACGAACTGCTGCTTACGCAGAAGCTCGTCTTGCAGCCTCGCATCGAGGTCAACGCGTACGGCAAACGCGACGAAGCGCGGGATATCGGCAGCGGCCTCTCCGATGTCGCGGCCGGATTGCGTCTTCGCTATGAATTCACGCGCCAGTTCGCGCCCTATGTCGGCGTGGAACGGGCGGAAAAATTCGGCCGGACGGCCGACCTGGCCCGCGCCGCGGGCGAAAAGCCCAATGAAGCCCGCTGGGTTGCCGGCGTGCGTTTCTGGTTCTGATGGTCCCTCGGACACCTGGCGCAGCGGGCTTCCGAATCACTCAACCCAAAGGAGAAATTTTCATGAAGAAGACACTTTCGATTCTGATACTGGGTGCGCTGCCGGCAATTGCACTGGCGGCCGGCGATCACGCCGGCGGCCACGGCACGGCAGGCCACCCGATGATGCAGGGCCACGACATGCCGGGCATGAACAAGGACGAGCATGCCTCGATGGCGGGCAAGCCCGGCGACCCGTCCAGGGTGAGCCGCACCATCGAAGTCACGATGGACGACTCGATGCGGTACACGCCGGACAGGATCGACGTCAAGGCCGGGGAGACGATCCGTTTCTTCGTCAAGAACACCGGCAGGATCACGCACGAAATGGTGATCGGCTCCCTGGACGAACTCAAGGAGCACGCCGAAATGATGCGCCAGATGCCCGGCATGCAGCATGCCGAGCCGAACATGGTCACGCTCAAGCCGGGGCAGCGCGGCGGCATCGTCTGGCAGTTCGACAAGCCCGGCACCGTCGACTTCGCCTGCCTGGTGCCCGGCCACATGGAGGCCGGCATGGTAGGCAAGGTGCGGGTCGAATGACGGCTGCATCCTTCGACGCCGCGTGCCGCATCTTTTCCCGCGGCGTGCGTATCGCGACCGGGAGAACGACGTGAAGGCCGCGATCCTCAAGATGCTTCTCATCGGCCTCATCGTGCCGGCCGCCTGGTCCGCGCCCGACGCGCCAGTGGCGCCGATCGTGCAGGTCTACAAGAGCCCCACCTGCGGCTGCTGCAAGAAGTGGATCGAGCATCTGGAGCGCGGCGGCTTCGAGGTGAAGGCGCACGATGTCGCCGATGTCGCGGCCATGCGCCGGAAACTCGGCATGCCGGAGCGTCTCGGAGCGTGCCATACCGCCACGGTGGGCGGCTATCTGGTGGAGGGGCACGTACCGGCGGCGGACATCCGCAAACTGCTCAAGGACAAGCCGGCCGCGCTGGGCATCGCCGTGCCCGGCATGCCGCCCGGCTCGCCGGGCATGGAAACGCCAAAACCGGTTCCCTACGACACGCTGCTGGTAGGCAGGGACGGCAGCACCAGAGTTTTTTCTCATCACTGACACGGAATGGAGCATTCGATGAAATTTCTTACGACGATCGTCTTTTACGCACTCGCATGGATGGCGCCCGTGGCGCTGGCGGCGGGGGACCATGCGGCGCACCAGACAGTCGCGACCGCGGATGCACCG
The DNA here is from genome assembly GCA_021791235.1 of Pseudomonadota bacterium. The sequence goes on along the minus strand of JAJYXA010000288.1, from coordinate 2,589 downwards.
CTTTCCCAAGGCGAAATCCGCAAGGTGGACAAGTCTGCCGGCAAGCTCACCATCAAGCACGGCCCCTTGGAAAATCTCGGTATGCCGGCTATGACTATGATATTCCGCGTCAAGGATGCCGCGATGCTCGACCAGGTGAAGCCCGGCGACCGCATCAGGTTCTTGGTGGAAAAAATCGACGGCGCCTTCACCGTGACCAGGCTCGAAGTCGTTGCACCGTAGTCCCCGTTTACCCCAACCAAAGGAGATCGACATGAAACGCCGTACCCTGTTCGCCACCCTGATGTTTGCCGCCCTGGCCGTGCAGCCCGTTCTGGCGGACGACGCGCACCACCCCGATCAGAAAGCCGGCGCGGCCGCACCCGCCGCAGACCAGACCCTCCAGAAGATGCAGGCCAATACCAGGCGAATGCAAAGCCAGCTCGAGAAGATGGCCAAGAGCAAGGACCCGAAAGAGCGCCAGCAACTCATGCAGGAACACATGAAAACCATGCAGGAAAACGCAGGAATGGCCCAAGGCATGATGGGCATGAATTGCCCCATGATGGGCCAGGGGACGGGCCAAGGCATGGGCATGATGGGAATGATGGGTCATGGTGGGATGGGCCAGGGCGGCATGGGTCCCGATGCCATGATGGAGCGCATGCAGATGATGGAAAAGCGCATGGACATGATGCAGATGATGATGGAGCAGATGTCCAGGGGACAGCCGGCTTCCATGCCCGCCGGCAAATAATGCGGGGGACGGGGACACGCCCGTCCGTCGCGGAGGCGCGTTGATATGCACTTTTTCGATTCGGGAGTGGCCATGGGCTGGGGTGCGCTGTGGATGGTGTTGTGGTGGGTGCTGCCCATCCTCGGCATCGTCGCGCTGGTGATGTGGATCGGCCGCGCCGATGGTCGCGGGCAGGGCAAAACCGCGCTCGACATCCTCAAGGAACGCTATGCGCGCGGCGAGATCGACCAGGCCGAGTTCGAGCGCAAGCGGCGCGATCTGGAAGCGTAACAGCCGCGGGGCCGGCATCCCTTGGGACGCAGAGTAAAAACAAGGCGTTGCAGCTGAAGCTGCTTGCACCCGTTGGGTGAATCGGCAAAAGTGCATGACCGATTGTTTTCTCGATGTTCTCTGTGCCTCTGTGGTTCAAATGCGGTTTTCAGGTTGAACGCCGTGAAAATGCCTGGCGGCGCTTCGTATCGAGCGGCCATCCCCGGCTGGAGGGGGCCGGCGTTTTTCCCGGAAACGCACGGGATTCCGCCTGCGCGGGAGCGCGCTGAAAACCCTTCGATTGTTTGATCCCGCTATGACGGTCTTTCCCGGCTTGTCCGGTCAGTCGTCGAAAATATCGTCTATCTTCAATAATCGAGGGATCGGAAAGATTCCCGCCCCCGCGTCCCCTTGGGGTAACGGGGAACGGTTATTCAACAACCTTTTGAGGAGACGCACATGAAAGCGATTACGATTCGGACGGCGGCGGTGCTCGCGATCCTGGCTGTCCTGTTCCCGCTGACGGTACGCGCGGCGGAGAACCCCGCGTTCTGGAAGCACGAGTTCAAGGGCGAGTTCGCGACGGTGCTGGCCAACCTCAAGACCGGCCTGGAGGGCAAGCAGTTTCTCATCACCGGCGAGGAAAATCTCGCCAAGGGCCTGGAAAACAACAAACAGGCTTTCGGCGCGGACAAATGGAACACCATCGGTTTCAAGGACGCCACTTCCGTCCACTTCTGCTCGCTGGTGTTCAACCAGGAGGTGTTCAACATCAACATGGACTGGTCCATCCTCTGCCCGTTCAAGCTCTCGGCCTACACCATGAAAAACAAGCCGGGCGTGGTGACCGTCGTCACCGTCCGGCCGACTTATCTGCTGGCCAAGGACCCGCACCCGAAAGCCCGGGAGATCGGGCGCAAGATAGAAAAGCGGATTATCGAAGCGCTGCGCGAAGGGGAGGCGAGATAGCCATTGCGGCGGAGCGCGGATGATGCGCGAGGTCGAGGTAAGCGTCCACGGGGTGGCGCTGGATTACGGTGCCGCCCGCGCCGTGGCCCAGCCGCTTGCCGAGACGGCCGCCGGCGAGGCGATGCTGGTGGCGTGGTTCGACGGTAAAAACCAGCTGGGTTATCCGCAAGTGCAAGAGTGCACCGGCGACAAGCCCGGGTGGCTGGCTTACGCCGAGAGCCACGCCGGCAACCTCGAGGTGAACGTCAACGGCGGCGAGTTTATTTTCGTCTTCGCAACAGGGCTGCAAAAACAAGGAAACTGAGATGGCGACCGACCCGGTATGCGGAATGACGGTGAACGAGCGCGCCGCGGCGGGCAGCGTTGTGCATGCGGGCCGTACCTGGTATTTCTGCTCGCCCCGCTGCCAGCATGAATTCGAAGCCCATCCGGCTCAATACGCCGCCAGCGGAAGAACCGCAACGGCGGCGTCTCACAGCCACGGCATGGCCGCCGCGTCTGCGACATCCGCCGGAGAAAAAGCCAAGGACCCCATCTGCGGCATGATGGTGGACAAGGCCACCGCCCTGAAATCGGAGCGCGCCGGCCGCGCCTATTATTTCTGCAGCGTCGGTTGCCAGCGCACCTTCGAATCG
>JAJYXA010000149.1 GCA_021791235.1 Pseudomonadota bacterium | reverse complement strand
TGGCGCGCCGGGCGATGTCGTAGATGTCGGGCCGCAACAGTGGTTCGCCGCCGGACAGGATGAGCACCGGCACGCGGAAATGCTTGAGATCGTCCATCACGCTGAACACTTCATCGGTGGACAGTTCGCACGGGAAGTCCCTGTCCGCGGAAATGGAGTAGCAGTGTTTGCAGGTGAGATTGCAGCGGCGCACCAGGTTCCAGATCACGACCGGTCCGGGCGGGTTGCGCTTGGGGCCGAGCGGGGTCGGGTGGGCGAGTTCGTGCATGTATTGCGAGATGCGGAACATTGTTTTTCCCTATGCGCCGATGCGCAGCCCGGTTTTTTTCAGGATGCGTATGCTGTACACGATATCGTCGCCGCGGCTGGCTTCGCCCAGCACCCCGGCGATCAGCCTTGCCTTGGCTTCCACCTCCTCCCGTGTCCGGCCATGCACCATGGCGAACAGGTTGTAGGGCCAGTCCGGCAGATGGCGGGGCCGCTGGTAGCAGTGGGTGACGCACGCCAGTTGGCCGACCCGTGCGCCCAGCTCATCGATGCGCTCGTCGTCCACGTCCCACACCGTCATCCCGTTGGCGCGATAGCCCAGGGCGTAGTGATTGGGCACCGCGCCGATGCGGCGGATGATCCCGAGATCGAGCATGCGCTGCATGCGTCGCATCACTTCCGTTGCTTCCATGCTCAGCTGCCCGGCAATGGTGTGATAGGGACGGGCAGTCAAAGGCAGGCCGGCCTGCGTCGCCTGGACGATGCGGCGATCGATGTCATCGAGCGGATTCGGTTCGTTCGGCGCGTTCATACGTGCAGTTTCAGTTCGACGAAGTATTCGCGAATCTTCGGCATGTTGTAGACCGGGTGGCCGGTTTCGCGCTCGATACGCGTGATGGTCTGCTGCTGCGCAGCCGGCGTTTCGGTGGCCAGCACGAACCACATGTTGAGGCGGTGGTTGCGTTCGTAGTTGTGGGCCACTTCGGGCTGGCTGTTCACGATCCCGCTCACGCGCGCGTATTCTTCCGGCGGAATCTGCATCGCAGCCAGGCTCAAGGCGCCGCCCATCTGCTCGGCGTGGTACATGGGCCCGAAGCGAGACAGCAGGCCGCGTTCGAGCAGGCCGCCGATGCGGGCGATCACGGTTTCCTCGTCGCTGTCCACGCGCGCCGCCACTTCGGCATAGGGCCGCTCGCAGAGCGGGAAGCCGCCTTGCAGGGCATTGATGAGGGCGCGGTCCAACTCGTCCATCACGCTGCTTTCTCGCGTTGTGCTTCGACATAGTGCGCCCCGGTCTGCTTGAAACGCTGCTTGCTGAACAGCACCGCGTGCTCGAATTCCACCAGACCGCACTGGTCGCGCATCTGTTCCAGGCGCTCCAGCACGGCGTTGCGGTCCTTGCCGTGAATCATGCAGAACAGGTTGTAGGGCCAGTCGGGTAGGCGTCGCGGGCGCCGGTAGCAGAGGTTGACCAGGCCGGAGGCGCCGATGCAGCGGCCGAATTCGTCGATGCGCTCGTCCGGAATATTCCACACCACCATGGCATTGGCGCGGAAACCCAGCTCGTGGTGGCGCACCACGATGCCGAAGCGCTTGATCACGTCCTGGTTCAGCAGGCGTTCCAGGCGATGCAATACGTCTGCTTCCGAGAGGCCGGCGACGGCGCCGATTTCGGCATAGGGGCGTGCAACGAGCGGCAGGCCATCCTGGATCGCTGCGATCAGGGCATAGTCCCGGGCCTCAAGGGGCGGTATGGTTTTCGCGGACGGGCCCCTCATGCTGCGGCGGTCGGCAAGGGCCACGGTGGCGCGCAGATCGAAACCGAGGTCGATGTGATAGTCCTGCACCATGGGCAGCCGCATGATGGGCAATCCGGTCTCCTGCTCGATGCCGTGCAGCACGCGATCCAGGTGAGCGGCGTTGGCGGCGGTGGCGACGAGCCAGAGATTGAATGGATGTTCGCGTTCGTAGTTGTGGTTGATCTCCGGATGGCGGTTCACCCGCTGCGCGACTTCGGCGAGGCGTGCCTGCGGCACGGCCATGGCGGCGAGGGTGCTGACACCGATGCGGTTGGGACGAAACACGGCACCGATGCGGCTGATCACACCATCCCGCGTGAGCCGGCGCAGGGTGTCCAGCAGCTCGTCCACGCCCATGCCGAGGCGACTGGAAACAACGTCGAAAGGTGCGGCAGCAAGCGGGAAATCACGCTGGAAATCATTGAGCAGGCTGAGTTGGACGTCGCTCATAATCCAATCCTGTTGGCGCGCCAGGTGAAGAAAATCCCGCTCGGGCTCTCCGCGGGCAGGCTGCCGATACGCCCGAAAGTGCCCGGGTCGTAGATGTCGACGCGGTTGTCGTCGCGGGCGGAAATCCACACCTGTTCGCCGCGCGGGGTGAACTCCAGGTGCAGCACGGCTTTTCCCGGTTTCAGGGTGGCGACAATCTTGCGGCTGGGCACGTCGAACACTTGTACCGTGTCGTTGTCGGGCAGGGAGAAATTGAGCCAGACCTGGCGGCCGTCGGGGCGAGCGATGGCGAACACGACCTGTCCCGCCACCGGAACGCGCGCGACCTCCTGCCAGGTGCTCTGGTCGGCGACGATGATCTCGTGCCTGCCGACCTCGGGCAGCACCAGATAGTTGCCGGTGCTGGCCCAGCCTTCGAGGTGCGGCATCTTGAACACCGGCAGTTTCTCACCCTTGCGGCCAAAACCGCTCAAGGCGCGCTTGACGCCCTTATCCGGATTCCACAGATCGAGCAGGGCCACGCCATCTTCGCCGAACAGCCCCGCCACGTAGAAGCGGCCGCCGGAGGTGATCACGCCGTCGTAGGGTTCACGGCCGACGTCGGCGAATTTGCGCAGAATCGGCTTGCGCGGATCGGCCACATCGGCGACCCAGATCTCGCCGGCTTCAAACAGGCTGAAGACGAAACGCTTGCCCGGCGCGTCGACCAGCCCGACCACTTTCGAGCGCTGGCCGTCGGAACCGACGGCGGGAATGTCGGCGAGCTGGGTGAGGTCGTCGGCGGAGAAAATCTTCACCCCGCCAGGAGTGTAGTTGGCGACCGCGATCAGGCTGCCGTCCTGGGAGATGGCTCCGCCGATGCTGTTGCCGCTCTGGATGATGCGGTGCGCGATGCGCCGGGTGAGCAGGTCGATCTTGCTCAGCCCGCCGTCGCGGCCGAAGACATAGGCGTACCGTCCGTCGCGGGAATAGCTGACGGAGGCGTGGGACAGATCGCCCAGGCCCGTGATTCGGGCCAGGCGGCTGCGGTGGGTGGTTTCCACGATCTGCACGCTGCCGGTGGCGCGTTCGATCACCACGCCGAGATCGCCGGTGCCGCGCAGGCCGGGCGTGGTGCAGCCGGCCAGAACGCCGAGCGCGAGCGCCAGGAGGAGGATGGAAATGCTAGTGCGCATCGGGAAAGCCTTGATGCAGTGCATCCACGATCCATGCCGCTTCGGATTCGGAGACGAAACGATTCCACGGCGGCATGGCGGTACCGGGCCGTCCGTGCAGAATGGTGCCGATCAGTACGTCGGCGGGTTTGTCCTTGAGTGATGCCGGCGTGAGCGCGGGGCCGAGGCCGCCGGTGAGGTGCAGGCCGTGGCAGGAGCCGCAGTCCTGGCGCACGAAGCGAATGAGTTCGCTCTGCCGTGTCTGGCTGAGGGGTGGCGCGTCGGCGAAAGCTCCGGTCGAAAAGGCCGCAAACATGATCCCGGGTATCAGTCTGTGTCGCATCTGTTCTTGTGCCGGTTTGTGGCGCGGTGAGTGGCAGTGCGGATGGTCCGCCCTGCCTTGCCCGCTCAGTACACGTCGTTCTGAGTGTTGTAGACGTTGAACTTACCGGTCGGCGTGACCAGTCGCTTGTCCTTGATCACGGCTTTGAGCGTACGTGTCTTGTCGTCGATGACCACGATGGCCGATTCCTGGGTCTTGCCGTTCCACACCGAGAACCAGACTTCGTCGCCAGCCTTGTTGTACTCCGGCTGAACGACGCGCTTCGGTCCTTCGCCCAGCTTTGCCATCTCCGCGATCTTGAGGACCTCGAACGGCTTGTCGAGATTCTTGAGATCGAATACCACCACGGACTGGCTGACGTCGGAGTCGGGGTTGAGCGGGGAATCGACCCACAGGTTCTTCGACTTGGGATGGGTCTTGATGAAGAGCGATCCGCTACCGTGGGCTTTGAGCGTGCGCACCACTTTCCAGGCTTGCTTCGGATGCTTCACCGGATCAGTGCCGATCAGCACGACGCTGTCGTCGCCCAGATGGCTGGTGGCCCACACCGGCCCGAATTTCGGATCGATGAAGTTGGCGCCGCGACCGGGATGCGGGATCTTGCCCACGCCGTCCTTCACCAGCTTCACCAGCTTGTTTTTCTTGGCGTCGACCACGGCGATCGTGTTGCGCTGGTTGGCCGCCACCATGAAGTAGCGTTTGCTCGCATCCCAGCCGCCGTCATGCAGAAAGCGTTCGGTGCCGATGGTGGTGACCTTGAGGTTGTTGATGTCGGCGTAGTTCACCATCAGGGTTTGGCCGGTCTCCTTCACGTTCACCACGAACTCCGGATGGAAGTGCGAGGCGACGATCGAGGCGACGCGCGGTTCCGGGTGATATTCCTGAGTGTCTACCGTATAACCGCGCGTGGCGACGATCTTGAGCGGTTCGAGCGTATCGCCCTTCATGATCGTATACTGCGGCGGCCAGTAGGAGCCGGTGATTGCATAGGTGTCTTCGAAGCCCTTGTATTTGGAGGTGTCCACCGAGCGTGCTTCGAGGCCGACCTTGATCACCGCCACGTTGTCCGGGGTCTTCATCCACAGGTCGATCAGGTTGACCTGGGCGTCGCGGCCGATCACATACACATAGCGTCCCGAGTGCGACATGCGCGAGATATGCACGGCGTAGCCGGTCTTGACGATGTTGATGATTTTCTTGGTGTCGCCGTCGATCAGCGCGACTTCGCCGCTGTCGCGCAGCGTGACCGAGAACACGTTGCTCAGGTTGTAGCTGTTTTCCTGTTTCTTCGGCCGCTTGTCGGGCGGCACCAGCACCTTCCAGGTGTCCTTCATTTCTTTCATGCCGAATTCGGGCGGCTGCGGCGGCTCGTGCTGCAGGAACTTGGCCATCAGGGTGACGTCGTCTTCGGACAGCTCGCCGCCGGTTCCGAAGTTCGGCATGCCGCCGGGGGAGCCGAAGCCGATGAATACCTTGAGGTAGTCGGTGCCGCGCGCCAGTGTGATGTCGGGCGTCAGCGGTTTGCCGGTGGCACCTTTGCGCAGCACGCCGTGGCAGCCGGCGCAGCGCTCGAAGTAGATCTGTTTTGCGCGGGTGAATTCTGCCGAAGCGAGCGGCGGCGCCTTCGGCGAAACGGCTTCCTGGGCCTCTTCCGGCTTGATCGGAACCGGCGCACCCTTGTAGCGCAACTCCGTCTCCGGCGTACTTGGATGTCCGGATGGCGGCGCATCGGCGGCGACCGCAGACTGCGTTGCCCCCATGAATGCGATGCTTGCGGCCAGAAGGGTTAGCTTGGTATTCATTTCGGATCCTCCTTGGGTTGAAGTGAAAAATCCTGCACGTTCCAGGCAAGATTAAACATCCGGCCTATGGCCGTCCTTGATCTAGGTCAACTGGCCGTATTGCTGCCCTGGCGCGGTGCTTTCGCGCCCTAGCCATGCGGCCCGGATGGCGGCTTCACGGTGAGCGGAATATCCTCCAGCCGCGAAGCGCTGAGGGTTTCTTCCCTCTCCCTGGCCATTTCGCCCGCCCGCCCGCCACGCTCCCGGCGCTTGCGCTTCTCGACCAGAGGGACGCATTTGCGATTGTTGTAGTAGGTCACCTGGCAGTCGAGACAATGATGGCATTCGTTGATGACAATTTCGCCCGTGGGGCGGATGGCCTGGACCTCGCATTCCATCGCGCAGATCTGGCAGGGTTTTCCGCATTCCTTGCGCCGGCGCAGCCATTCGAAGGAATGGAAACGGCCGGGGATGATGAGCGAGGCGCCGAGCGGGCAAACGTATTTGCAGTAGAACTTGCGGTTGAAGGCGGTGAGGGCGATCACCCCCAGGGCAAAGGCCACATAGCCCCATTCGCGTTGAAAGCGTAGCGCGATGACCGTCTTGAACGGTTCGATTTCGGCTGCCCGAATGGCCCAGCCCATGGATTGCAGGGACAGTCCGAACAGGGCCAGCAGAATGACGAATTTGAGTGCCAGCAGGCGCTCGTGCACCACATGGGGGATCTCGAAAAACGGCAGGCCGAGCTTGCGTGCGAGCTGGAAGGCGAGTTCCTGCAAGGCGCCGAAGGGACACAGCCAGCCGCAGTAGACGCCGCGTCCCCACAGCAGCAGCGTGACCGCGACGAAGGACCACAGCAGGAACAGCATCGGATCGATGAGGAAGGTGTCCCAGCTGAACTGATGCATAAGCGCCTGCACGAAGGTCAGCACGTTGATGATGGACAACTGGCCCAGGGCGTACCAGCCGATGAAAAACAGAGTGTAGAGAAGAAAACCCAAGCGAACCCGATGCAAGAGGCGCGGACGTTGGGCCAGGTAATCCTGGAACAGCAGGATGCCGGTTAGCAGGATCAGGCCCGACAGCAGCAAGGCGATCTCCAGCTTGCGCTGTGTCCACAGGGTGAGCCACATGGGATCCTCATCACCGGCTTCTCCCGCGAATGCCGGGGGCACGATGGAGGGGGCCGCGGCGACCGGCGGCGGTGCGGGGGCCGGGGTGACCGCACGCGACACCGGCGCAGCGGCCGACGGAGGGCCGACCGTTCGCGCCGGTCCGGCTTCCGCCGCACGTGTCGGCCGGGGCGGGGCGGCCGCTTGCGGCGCGGCGATCGCCGCATGGGGCCGGGCTTCCGTCTCCGCGGGCTGGATGCCTCGGGATTCCGCCACCCTTTTGACGGCACGGGTGATGGTGGCATTGACCACCATGACGGTGATGGTGGCCCCGGAGATGGCCTCGACCGTGGCATAACCTTCGCGTTGCTCGCCGACGACGATGCGGTTGCTCGCCGGTTTGCCGCGATACTGATCGACGTATTTCGCCAACCGCGCTTCACTCACGCCGGCGGCGAGAATCGGTTCTTCATGCTGAACGATGCGCGCGCCCGCGATGCGTCCCTCGGTATCGATGCCCACCAGCACATTGACCGGCCGGCCGGAATAGGCCGGGATGCGGATTATTTCCGCGGTGAGAAATGCGTAGCCGATCAGTTGGTCGTTTCGGTAGACGGGTGCGGCAGGGGGATTGCCTTCGACCTCACCGAACCGGTCGGCGGCCGGAAACAGGGTGCGCACCTGCGGATAGGTGGCTGCGATATCCGCGCGGGCCAAGGGTAGCGCGGCGAACAGGAGCAGCAAGCAGAGAAGTGTCTTCCAGACGGGGCGCGGGTCACGCTGTCTAACGGAGGCCTCCCGTCTTGTGTTTGCGGGGTCGCGGCGCGGCTTGTCAACCGTGGCGCATGGCGCATCAATTAGCCGGACGTCTCCAACGGCCAGCCACGGCCGAACTGTTTGCAGCGGAATAGCCCAGGATGATGAAATCACAAGCTCATTCGCCGCGTAAACCGATCGTCCCGATGATTCGCTCGGCGTCCTCTTTGCTTGGTACGCCAATGCCGCTGAGCTTGCCGTTGACGACGACGGCAGGCACTGTTTTCAGCGCCAGGCGCGTCATGAGCGCTTCGCCTTCCGGATGGGCGACGTCGATGACGTGAAGCGGAACGTTTTGCTCGGCCGCTATCCGCTCCCACACCGCCTGCGCCTGTTGGCAGATGGAGCATGGCGTAGTGACGAGCAGTTCGATTCTCATGGCGGATCGAAATCCAGGGGTTGATGGAAATGCGGCCCATTGTCTGGCGGCATTGGATGCCACGCCTTGATTTAGGTCAACCGCCCGGTTGCGATACACTGTCGGCCATGAATATCGGCATCCCGGACATACAGCAACTCAAGGACGGCTACCTCCTGGCCGCATTGGCGGAGCCGGAATTCGACGCGGTGTTGGCGCATGCCACCGTTCGCACACTGACGCCGGGCGAGTGCCTCTTCGACCAGGGCGATCCATGCACCCATTTTTTCTTTGTCCTGTCGGGGGTCGTCAAGTTGTGTCGCGTGGCACCGAGCGGCGAAGAGAAGGTGATGGACCTGGTGCAGTGCGGACACTATTTTGCCGAAGCGGCGATGTTCATGGGTGGACGCTACCCGGTCTACGCACGGGCACTTGAGGCAACCCGATTGGCGGCGCTGGATAACCGGCATTTCCTAGGGCTACTTCGCGGCAACGGAGACCTGTGCCTGCGGCTGTTGTCGAGCATGAGCCGGCGCATGCACGGGCTGATCAACGAGATCGACAACCTGACCCTGCACAGTGGCGCACAGCGGGTGATTGGCTACCTGCTGGAGCAGTTGCCGCAAGGGGTGGCGGCCTCGCCCAGCGTGCGATTATTGATGCCCAAGCACATCATCGCCTCGCGCCTGGGCATCCGGCCGGAGACACTGTCCCGCGCCCTGGCCAAGCTGCGTAGCGAACATCTGATCGACGTGCACGACGACACCATTGTGCTCAACGATATCGAAGCATTGCGGCGTTTGAGCTGAAGAGCAATCTCGGCATGGCGTGCCTCGCGGCATAGACCGAGTTCGCCGCGCGCCTCGGCAAGCGGCTTGCCCTGCTCGGACACCATGATCGCGGCGAGATCGTCGCGGTGGGCGAGGATCAGGTCGAACCAGCGACGCAAGCTTTGCGCGCGGGTTTTGGCAGGCGTCGCGCCAGTCGCCGCCGATCGGCACCTGTTGTCTGAATAATGCGGGGTCGGCGAGTTTCACGCTATGCGAAGGGGTGGCACCGTTACCGAAGCGAACCATCTTTGCCTGACGTGGCGCGGCGCTTGGCCGCGGGGCGCTTGGTGCCATGTTCGGGTTGTTCGGTCAAACGACCCGTCACGTATTTGTGCAGCACGCTGGCGATGAGCATTTGATACGGCACCCCTTCCTCAAGCGCCTTCACCTGAATGTCGCTCAGGTCGCCGGAGGAAAGCCGGATACTGACCCGGCGATCCTTGATCGCAGTCGCACGCGCGGCTGCCTTGAGCTTCGCGAGTTCAGCCTTGGTGGCAACGGATTTCAGTTTGCCTTGTTCATAGGTACCCAGGATTTCGAGTTCGAAGCCGTCAATTTTCGGCATCGGCTTCACCTTGATTCAGACAGTCCCGCGTCGCCTTGCGGCTTGGGATCGCGGTCTTGAGAAAGAAATAATCCTCCTCTTCGACAAACGGCACCAGATAGGCGTAGTCGTCGCACGCGATGACCAGCACGCGCTGCCTGGGATATTTCGCCTGGTTCGGGTGGGCCAGGATATCCGGCAAGCCACCGGATTCGACCGCGCACAATGCGCTCGAACGAAACGCCCCGGTCTGCCCTGAGTGTCTCGTTTTTCTCCGGCCTCCAGCGAAATGGCTTCATGAGCCGATGCTACGCCGGTGTGCGCCTTTTGTCACCGCTTGAATTCGGCTGGTCTTGCATCGTGCTGGAGAGTGTTGGGCTTCGTTTCATTCAGCCCACCCTACGCAGGCTAAACGGTCGAGCGCTTGCGGGTGGTCCGAGTCGGGCGAGCGCCCGGAGGCTCCGCATAAGTGTCCACATAGCTGTCGATGAGCTTGCGAATCATGCGCTGATACTGGGTGTGGTGTTTCGCCGCCTCGGATTTGAAGAATTCCACGCTCTTCTTGCTGAGCGCGATCGTGACTTTTACGCCTTCCTCGCGAAACGCAAGTTCCTCGGGCGGAGGGAGAAAATCCCGAATGACTTTTGCCTCGATGGGCTCATCGCTGTATTTTATTTTAGTGAAACTCGCTTTACTCGTTTTCGCGTTCATAAATTGCCTTGCCTTTCCGCCAGTAACCGGCGCCAAAGATGCGAATGACACCGCCGCGATAAGTAAAGCGGACGGTGAGGATGCCGCCATTCACCTCGCCAAAACAAAAATAGCGTTGCTCCATTTTGCTGTGGGCCAGGTCTTCGGCAATGACACGGTCGGGATCGGAGAAAGCGTATTGAGCCAGCGAGAAC
>JAJYXA010000010.1 GCA_021791235.1 Pseudomonadota bacterium | reverse complement strand
TAGCAATGTGCAAAATTTGCACATTGCCGGTTCGGACAAACCCGTCAAGTTTTACAACCTCGACGTCGTCATCTCCGTAGGCTACCGCGTCAAATCCATCCAGGGTACCCGTTTTCGTCAATGGGCGACCCGCATTTTGCGCGAGCATCTGACCCAGGGCTACACCCTCAACCGCCAGCGGCTGGAGGCCAACGCCCGAGAGCTGGAAGCGGCGCTGCAACTGGTGAAGAAGGCCGCGCAAAGCCCGGAACTGCTGACCGACACCGGGCGCGGGCTGGTGGATATCGTCACCCGCTATGCCCAGACCTTCCTGCTGCTGCAACGCTACGACGAAGGCTTATTGACCGAGCCGCCGGAACAGCGCGGGGGCATACTTCCGACCCTGGACGATGCCCGTCAGGCGCTGGCGCGGCTCAAGTCGGACCTGATCGCGCGTGGCGAAGCGACCGATCTCTTCGCACGGGAGCGCGGCGATGCCTTCGACGCGCTGCTGGGCAATCTGGATCAGACGGTGTTCGGCGAGCCGGCCTATCCCAGCGTGGAGGCGAAAGCGGCACATTTGCTTTACTTCGTCATCAAGAACCATCCTTTTTCCGATGGCAACAAGCGCAGCGGCGCCTTCCTGTTCGTGGATTTCTTGAATCGCAACGGCCGCCTGTTGGACGCTGCAGGAAACCCGGTGATCAACGACATTGGTCTGGCGGCACTGGCCCTGTTGGTGGCGGAGTCCGATCCGGCGCACAAGGAAACGATGATCCGTCTGGTGATGAACATGCTGGTGCCGCCGACATGATCCAAGCTGAAACCCGCCATCTCGAATCCCTCTACCGTCAAAGACTCGAAGCGCTGGACGAGCTGAAGCGGTCGCTGCTGCACCAGGCCTTCAGCGGTCAGTTGTGAAGAGCCTGTTGCACCTGACCTCAGGGTCGTTTAACATGTTACATGTAACGATGAATAGGGGAGTCGGCGATGAGAGCGAGTACCTCGGCGCGGGTGCAGAAGCATCGCGCGGCATTGAGGGAATCCGGCTTGCGTCCGGTGCAGATTTGGGTGCCGGATACGCGGCGCGCGGGTTTCGCGGAGGAGTGCCGCCGCCAGTCGAAGTTGTTGCAAGGCGATGCGCATGAGCGGGAAACTGCCGAGTGGCTGGAGGGTGCCGCCGACCGCGAAGGCTGGCAATGAAGCGCGGCGATCTGGTGTCGGTGGCCTTGCAAGGCGATCTCGGCAAGCCGCGACCGGCACTGGTGATCCAGTCCGATCTGTTCGACGAGCATCCTTCCGTGACGATCCTGCCCGTGACCGGCGAATTGCGCGCTGCGCCGCTGTTCCGCATCGCAGTGAATCCCGACGAGTTGAACGGACTGAACAAGCCTTCGCAGGTGATGGTGGATAAGCCGCAATCGATCGCGCGCGAAAGGATCGGCACGGTGATCGGTCGCCTGGACGATGAGACGATGCTGGCGGTGAATCGGGCGCTGGCGGTTTTCCTCGGTTTCGCCTGAGCAGGTGATTGAAGCCGAAGCCCGGACCGGCGCGGCAGAGGGACCGCAAAGCCTTGCATTGACGCGGCAATGCACTTGCATTACCATCTGAAAATATCCATTTGCCGGACCGTGCCATGGCTGCCAACTTGAAAGTCGAATCCACGCTCACCGATCGCTATCAGACCACGGTGCCGGAGACCGTCCGGCGCGCGCTCAAGCTCGGCAAGCGCGACAAGATTCACTACACCATCCGTTCCGACGGCGACGTCGTGCTCACGCGCGCTGCCGCCGCCGAGGATGAGGATCCGGTGCTCGGGCAGTTCCTGGACTTTCTGGCCCGCGACCTCGCCGCGCATCCGCAACGGCTTCAGGCGGTCGATGCCGGTTTGGTGCGGCGCATCCGCTCGCTCGTCGGCGGCGTCGAAGTGGATCTCGACGCGCCGCTGTCGGCTGACGATGAATGAAGCGGGTGGGGCCGGCGCCCCTGGTCGTCAATGGCTGGACGATTTTCGCCCATCCCTTGTTCCTGGATCAGCTTGAGGTGCTGACCGCGCAGGTGGCAGTCCTCAGGCGGAAGGATCCCGGCGGCGTCGGCAGGAAGAACGCCGCCAAGCGCCTGGCGGCTATCGCCAAGCTCGCCTTCGAGGTCATCCCGCAAGACCCGTCGCGGCCAGAATATCGACAGGGCAACGCGCTGGGCGAAGAGCATAAGCACTGGTTCCGGGCCAAGTTCTTCCAGCAGTACCGGCTCTTTTTCCGCTATCACGCCACGAGCAAGGTGATCGTCTATGCCTGGGTGAATGACCAGGACACGAAGCGCGCCTACGAGCGCAGCGATGATGCCTACCGGGTGTTCCGGAAGATGCTGGAGAGCGGTCGTCCGCCCGATGACTGGACGCGGCTGCTGGCCCAGTCGCGCGCCCTTGCAAATCGCCCGGCTTCAACGGCGCCATGAACGAAGCCGAGACCCGCGCCGAACACATCGACCCGCTGCTGGCTGCGGCCGGCTGGGGCGTCGTCGAGGGCAGCCGGATCCGGCGCGAATACGCGATCACCCCCGGACGCATCGAGGCAGCGGGCCGGCGCGGCAAGGGACTGAGCGCCGATTACGTGCTGGAGTACCGCAACACCAAGCTGGCGGTGATCGAGGCCAAGGCCTGGGACAAGGCGCTGACGGAGGGCGTCGGCCAGGCCAAGGACTACGCGGAGAAGCTCTCGCTGCGCTTCACCTACGCCACCAACGGCCGGGGCATCTACGGCATCGACCGGCACACCGGCGTCGAGGGCGAACTGCAGCGCTATCCCTCGCCCGAGGAGTTGTGGCACCGCAGCTTCGCGACAGCCAGCGCCTGGCGCCAGCGCTTCGCCGCCGTGCCTTATCCCGACAAGGGCGGCGCCTGGACCATCCGCTTCTACCAGGAGCTCGCGGTGGCTCGCGTGCTGGACGCGCTGGTCGCGGGCCGGACGCGCATCCTGCTGACCTTGGCCACCGGCACCGGCAAGACCGCGATCGCCTTCCAGATCGCCTGGAAGCTGTTCCAGGCGCGCTGGAGCCTCAAGGACGGCAAGACGGCGGCCGAGCCCGCGCGCCGGCCGCGCATCCTGTTCCTGGCCGACCGCAACAATCTCGCCACCCAGGCCTACAACGACTTCACCTCCTTCGCGGCCTTCAGCGAGGATGCGCTGGTGCGCATCAAGCCCGAGGACATCCGCAGGCAGGGCAGGGTGCCGAAGAATGCCAGCCTGTTCTTCACCATCTTCCAGACCTTCATGAGCGGCTCGGCGCCAGGCGCGGACGGCGCTCCCGCTCCCTACTTCGGCGAGTATCCGCCGGACTTCTTCGACTTCATCGTCATCGACGAGTGCCATCGCGGCGGCGCCAACGACGAGGGCAACTGGCGCGGCATCCTCGAATACTTTTCCCCCGCGGTGCAGCTGGGCCTGACCGCGACGCCGCGCCGCCGCGACAACGCCGACACCTACGCCTATTTCGGCGAGCCGGTGTATAGCTACTCGCTCAAGGAGGGCATCAACGACGGCTTCCTGACGCCCTTCCGGGTGAAGCAGATCGCCACCACCCTGGACGAGTACGTCTATACCCCCGACGACACCCTGGTCGAGGGCGAGATCGAGGCGGGCAGGCGCTACACCGAGCCCGACTTCAACCGGATCATCGAGATCAGGGAGCGCGAGAAGAAGCGCGTGGACATCCTGATGGCGCGGATCGACCCGCGCGAGAAGACGCTGGTGTTCTGCGCCACGCAGGATCACGCGCTGGCGGTGCGCGACCTGATCAACCAGGCGAAGGCGAGCGCCGATCCGAACTACTGCCAGCGGGTCACCGCCAACGACGGCGCGCTGGGCGAAGAGCACCTGCGCGACTTCCAGGACAACGAGAAGACCGTCCCGACGGTGCTCACCACCTCGCAGAAGCTGTCGACCGGCGTCGATGCCCGCAACGTGCGCAACATCGTGCTGCTGCGGCCGGTCAATTCGATGACCGAGTTCAAGCAGATCATCGGCCGCGGCACGCGGCTCTACGAGGGCAAGGACTACTTCACCATCTACGATTTCGTCCAGGCGCACCATCACTTCAGCGATCCGGAATGGGACGGCGAGCCGCTCGAGCCCGAAGTGAAGGAAACCCGGCCGGCGCCGCTGCCCGGCGCCGTCGGCGAGATTCGCCAGCCGCAGGCGGAGTACCAGAAGCGGCAGAAGATCAAGGTGGTGCTCGCCGACGGCAAGGCGCGCAGTATCGGCCACATGATGGCGACCAGCTTCTGGCATCCCGACGGCACGCCGATGTCGGCGCAGCAGTTCATGGAAGCGCTGTTCGGCAAGCTGCCGGACTTCTTCCGCGACGAGGACGAGCTGCGCGCCCTGTGGAGCGCGCCCGACACCCGCGCCAAGCTGCTGGAGGGCCTGACGGAGAAGGGCTTCGGCCGGGAGCAACTGGCCGAGATGCAGAGGATCATCGACGCGGAAAATAGCGACCTGTTCGACGTGCTGGCCCACGTCGCCTACGCCCTGGCGCCGAGGACGCGCGAGGAGCGCGCGGCGCAGGCGATGGCGCTGATCAGCGGCCACTTCAACGACCGGCAGCGGGTGTTTCTCGACTTCGTGCTCTCGCACTACGTCGCCGTCGGCGTCGAGGAACTCGATCAGGCCAAGCTGACGCCGCTGCTGCGCTTGAAGTATCACGACTCGATCGCCGACGCTTGTGCCGACCTCGGCCGGCCGGAGGAGATCGGCAAGGTGTTTTCCGGCTTCCAGAAGTACCTCTATCAGCAGCGGGCGACGGCGTAAGGAGCGATCATGAGACACATCGAGAGACACCGGACCCACCGCATCGGCTGGCTGCGCGCCGCGGTGCTGGGCGCCAACGACGGCATCGTGTCCACCGCCAGCCTGGTCTTGGGCGTGGCGGCGGCGGGCGCGCAGGCCAAGAGCATCCTGGTCGCGGGCGTGGCCGGCCTGGTCGCGGGCGCGATGTCGATGGCCGCCGGCGAGTACGTCTCGGTGAGCTCGCAGTCCGACACCGAGAGCGCCGACCTGGAGCGGGAGAAGAAGGAGCTGGCCGCCGATCCCGTGCACGAGCACGCGGAGATGGCGGCGATCTACGTCGGCCGCGGACTCGACGCGAAGCTCGCCGCCGAGGTCGCCACCCAGTTGATGGCGCACGACGCGCTGGGCGCCCACGCCCGCGACGAGCTGGGCATCTCCGAGACCCTGACCGCGCGGCCGGTGCAGGCGGCGCTGGCCTCGGCCGGCACCTTCTCGGTGGGCGCCGTGCTGCCGCTGCTGGTGGTCCTGCTGGTGCCGGCGTCCCTGCTGATGTGGGCGGTGGCTGGCAGTTCGCTGCTGTTCCTGGCGCTGCTGGGCGCGCTCTCGGGGCGCGCCGGCGGCGCGCCGGTCGCGACCGCGGCATGGCGCGTGACCTTCTGGGGCGCGCTGGCGATGGCGCTGACCGCCGGCGTCGGGGCGCTGTTCGGCGTGGCGGCCTGAGCCATGCCCGGCCCCGCCGACCGCACCGATGTGCCGCCGAAAGACCCGCTCGCCTGTACCGAGTGCGGTGCGAGCTCCCGGGAGCGGCAATACGCGCGGACGCCCGAGCGCCGGACCTGCGAGCATTGCCTGCTCGATGCGCGCAAGCGCCTGGGCGGTCTGGAGGAGGACCCCTACGAGCTGTTCGTCGAATCCCTGGCCGAGGCCCTGGACCTGAGGGAGCGGGAAACCGGGCTGCATTCCAAGCGGGTCGCGACCCACACGCTGCTCCTGGCGGCGCACCACTACACCGACGTGAAGGATCTGCGCGAGGTCTATTGGGGCAGCCTGCTCCACGACATCGGCAAGATCGGCGTGCCCGACGCCGTGCTGCTGAAGCCCGGGCGCCTGACCGACGAGGAGTGGCGGATCATGCGCCTGCACCCGGCCAACGGCCATCTGATCCTGGAGAAGCTGCCCTTCCTCGCGATGGCTGCGGACATCGTGCTCTGCCACGAGGAGTGCTACGACGGCTCGGGCTACCCGGCGGGCTTGAAGGGCGAGGAGATTCCGCTGGCGGCGCGGCTGTTCGCGGTCGTAGACACCCTGGACGCGATGACCTTCGACCGCCCCTATCGCAAGGCGCTGCCCTTCGACACCGCCAAGGCGGAAATCCAGCGCATGGCCGGCAGCCAGTTCGATCCCCTGGCGGTGGACACCTTCCTCGCCGAGGAGACGGCGCTGCGGGAAATGGTCACGCTGGCGTTTCCGCCTGGCCGATAGCGCGGGCTCGCCGCGGCGCGCGTCCGGTGCGGGCCGATCGTCTTCAGGCCCTATAATCCGCCTGTCTTAAATCCCGCAGCCCCCACCACGATGGCCTCGGCAACGCGCAGCGACGACCCTCTCGAACCGGCCCTCGGCGCCATGACGGCGCGGCCCCGCGTCCGATGAACATCGCTCCCTTCGCCGAACGCCTGCAGCAATGCCATATGGGCCTGATCGAGGCGCATCTGGCCAAGCTCTCCCCCGAGGATCTGGCCTTCCGCTTCTTCTATCCGGCCACCCTGGACTCGCTCAGGGAGCGCTATCTCGCGCGCCTGGATCCCGCGCGCGACGTCCTGCTGGGCATCATGATCGACGGCGAGATCGGCGCGCTCGCGCACCTCTACGTCGAGCAGCACAAGGCCGAGGTCGGCGTCACGGTATTGCCCGAGTACCGGGAGCGCGGCCTGGGCGAGCAGTTGTTCGAGGCTTCGATACTCGAGGCGCGGGCGCTGGGCTGCCGCCAGATCGCGATCGAGACCCGGCCCGACAACGCGCCGATGATCGCGCTGGCGCGCTCCCACGGCTTCATCGTCGGCTACGACTACGGCAACATCGCCGGCCGGCTCGAGCTGCGGCCGCTCGAGCCGGCCGGCATGTCGCTGTGGACCTTCCACCGCCTGCTCGACGTCGGCGCCGGCCTGTGGCGCTCGCTGTTCGGCTGCGGGCCGATGGACAAGCGCTGAAGCGCGAGCCCTGACCGACATGTCGCTGCTGTCCAAGAAATATCGCCTGCTCGCCTGGATCGGCCTGGCCCTGGTCGCCGGCTTCCTGACCATCAGCATCGCCGCCTACCTCGCCTCGCGCGACGCGATCCGCTTGGACATCGCCCGGCAGTCCCTGCCGCTGAGCAGCGACAACATCTATTCCGAGATCCAGAAGAATCTGCTGCGGCCGGTGTTCATCTCCTCGCTGATGGCGCAGGACACCTTCCTGCGCGACTGGATCCTGAACGGCGAGAAGGACACCGGCCAGATCGTCCATTACCTGGAGGAGGTCAGGCAGAAGTACGGCACCATCTCCAGCTTCCTGGTCTCGGCGCGCACGCACCGGTACTACTACGGCGGCGGCGTGCTGAAGACCGTGCATCGCCATGACCCGCGCGACGCCTGGTTCTTCCGCGTCGAGGCGATGAGCAAGCCCTACGAGACCAACATCGATTTCGACATGGCCAACCGGGACAAGATGACCATCTTCATCAATTACCGGGTGATGGATTACCACGGCAAGTTCATCGGCGCCACCGGCGTCGGGCTGGCGCTCGACACCATGAGCCGCTTGATCGACAGCTATCAGCGCCGCTTCCACCGCAGCATCTATTTCGTCGATCCCGGCGGCAAGATCGTGATGGCCGGCAAGACGATGCAGCGCGCCGGCGGCTCGATCCGCGAACTGCCCGGGGTGAAGCGCGTCGCCGGCGCGATCCTGAACGGCAGCACCGTGCCGACCCATCTCGAATACGACCTGAACAATTCCAGCATCCTGGTCACCTCGCGCTTCATCCCCGAGCTGGGCTGGTATCTGGTGGTGGAGCAGGACGTGGCCGACGACGTCAGGCCGGTGCAGCGGGTGCTGATGATGAACCTGGCGATCAGCGCGCTGGTGACGCTGCTGGTGCTGGGCATCACGCTGTACGCGGTCAACCGCTATCAGCTGCGTCTGGAGCGCGCCGCGAAGACCGACGCCCTGACCGGGCTCAACAACCGGCAGGCATTCGAGATCCTGATCGAGCAGGCGGTCCTGGAGTTCGGCCGGACGCAGCAGCCGCTGTCGATGGTGCTGTTCGACATCGACCTGTTCAAAGAGATCAACGACCGCTTCGGCCATCTCGCCGGCGACCGGGTGCTGAAGGAGATCGCCGCGATTCTCAGGAGCGTCGGCCGCGAGAGCGATGCGCCCACCCGCTGGGGCGGCGAGGAATTCCTGATCCTGCTGAAGAACTGCCCGCTCGAACGGGCGACGGCGGTGGCCGAGAAGCTGCGCCTGGCGATCGCCCGGCACCGCTTCGCGCTGGCCGAGCCCGACGTGCCGGTGACGGTCAGCCTGGGCGTCGCCCAATACCGGGGCGGCGAGACGCAGAACGACTTCTTCATGCGCGCCGACGTCGCGCTCTATCGGGCCAAGCGCGCCGGACGCAATCGCGCCGAAGTGTTCAGCGACGCGTCGCCCGCTTAGCTTCGTCTCGCCCCGCGCAGGCTGACCGCGGCGGGCGGCATCGCGAAGCTGTCGGCGCGCGAGGCCTGCCAGAACACCTTGAACACCGGCTGATCCGGCACCCCGTCGAGCAGTTCGCCCGGCCGCGCCCAGTGATGCAGCGCCGCCAGCGAGCGCACCTCGGTGGCGGAGATGCGGCGGATCACGTGCTCGGGGCCGAGTTCGCGGGGGTGGGGCAATCCGGCGGCGGCGAGCAGTTCCTTCAAGGCGAGCAGGGTGTTGCCGTGGAACTGGTGCACCCGCGCGGCCTTGTCCGAAACGTCCAGCGCGCGCATCCGCTTCGGGTCCTGGGTGGTCACCCCGGTCGGGCAGCGGCCGGTGTGGCAGGTCTGCGCCTGCAGGCAACCCAGCGCGAACATGAAGCCGCGCGCGGAATTGCACCAGTCGGCGCCCATCGCGAAGGCGCGCGCCATGTCGAAGGCGGTGATGATCTTGCCCGAGGCGCCCAGGCGGATGCGGTCGCGCAGATTCACCCCGACCAGGGTGTTGTGCACCAGCATCAGCGCCTCGCGCAGCGGCGCGCCGACGTGGTCGGTGAATTCCAGGGGCGCGGCGCCGGTGCCGCCCTCGCCGCCATCGACGACGATGAAGTCCGGCGTGACGCCGCGCGCGATCATCGCCTTGACGATGGCGAACCACTCCCAGGGATGACCCATCGCCAGCTTGATGCCGACCGGCTTGCCGCCCGAGAGCCGGCGCAGCGCGGCGACGAAGTCGATCAGCTCCAAGGGCGTCGCGAACATCGAATGCCGGGCCGGCGAGATGCAATCCACCCCGACCGGAACGCCGCGCGCCTCGGCGATCTCGGCCGTCACCTTGGCGCCGGGCAGGACGCCGCCGTGTCCGGGCTTGGCGCCCTGGGAGAGCTTGATCTCGATCATCTTCACCTGATCGAGGCCGGCGCCGGCGGCGAATTTCTCCGCGTCGAAGCGGCCTTCTGCGTCGCGGCAGCCGAAGTAGCCGCTGCCGATTTCCCAGATCAGGTCGCCGCCCGGTTCGCGGTGGTAGCGCGAGATCGAGCCCTCGCCGGTGTCGTGGCAGAAGCCGCCGCGCCGCGCCCCCTCGTTCAGCGCCAGGATGGCGTTGGCCGAGAGCGCGCCGAAGCTCATCGCGGAGATGTTGAGGACGCTGGCGGAGTAGGGCCGGCGGCAGTCCGGGCCGCCGATCTCGATGCGGAAATCGTGGCCGTCGATGGCGATCGGCGCGATCGAATGGTTGATCCATTCGTAGCGCGGCGCATAGACGTTCAACTGGGTGCCGAAGGGGCGCTTGTCGGAAGCCTGCTTCGAGCGCTGATAGACGATCGAGCGCTGGGCGCGGGAGAAGGGCAGCTCCTCGGAATCGGCCTCGAGAAAGTACTGTCGGATCTCCGGCCGGATGTACTCGAAGAAGAAGCGGAAGTGCGCCAGCACCGGGTAGTTGCGCCGGATCGCGTGCTTGTCCTGGCGGTAGTCGATCAGGCCGACCGCGGCCAGCGCCGCTGCGGCCAGCGCCGGCCACAGCCAGAGATCCGACCAGGACAGGAGCAGCAGGCAGGCGGGCACGAGGAGGATGCACAGCGCCCAGGTCCAGTAGCGCTGGGCGAGGATGCGGTCAGATCGGAA